>CAYUWO010000006.1:0-33415 GCA_964448535.1 uncultured Gammaproteobacteria bacterium
TCAGGTTAACATATTCTACCCCGTCAGGTGCCGTAAAAGAATACTCCGAGCATTCCCTTGTTGATGTGTAAACTTCAGCCGTCCCTGATTTTGAAGTTGTAAAACAAAGGTTATCATGCTCGATGTTGTTATCTTTAGAATAGGTAAACACAACCCCTTCTCTTTTTTTGGATAAAACATTTTTGGTTATAGCGGGTGCGAAAATAATCATTAAAACGGACACGACCAAAATCGCAACCAGCACTTCTACAAGCGAAAAACCTGATTTTTCAGAATATATTTTTAACATTTATTTATGCTCAGAATTATTTTAAACAATTGTATATAACTTGTTTAAGTATAACTTATTTTTAAAGAGCTTTCAATATTAAAGAGAAATGTTAAGAATTGTAAAAAATATATATAAAAAAGCAATATTCGATATATAAAATACTTTATATAAGTACGAGAGAGAAAAATAAAAACCACATAAAGAGAGAAAAACGAAAAGAGAAAACGACCTAAGAGAGAGAAAAGACTAACTACCGCAAGAGGAAACAAAAAAATTAAGCCCCGAAAATGAGGGGCTTTTTTATTGTAAAAATTAAAGAGGGGGTAAATGTTCCCCCTCTTTTAATTAAAATCTGTATGCGTATTCAGCGGAAGCTCGCCGGAGCCCCTTTTTTATTCTTCTTTTTTACTTAAATCCACGCTTAGAGAAATTCTTTTGTCATCAGGGTTAAATTTTAAAATAACCGTGTCTATAACCTCGCCGACATCAAGAATAGTGTTATGTTCGTTTTGATACTGCACAACCTCAGCTTGAGGCAGAAGCGCTTCTACGCAAGGATATACTTCAACGAAGGCGCCGAAATGTTTAATTCTTGTGATTTTGCCTTTCACAATTTCGCCTTCATGAATTTTTCCTTTAGCTTCAATCCAAGGGTCGGGCTCGAGATTTTTAAGGCTTAACGACACTCTTTGTTTATCAAAATCTATGCCTATAATTTCGACGTCAATTTTTTCGCCTATTTTAAGCACATCTCCGGGGTGATCGACCCAACGCCAGCTTATTTGAGATAAAGGCAACAGCCCGTCAACACCCCCAATGTCAACGAAGGCGCCGAATTCCGCTATTCTTACAATTTCTCCTTTAACAATTTGACCTACTTCAAGTTGTGAAAATACATCTTTTTTCACTTCTTCAAGACCGTCGGAATAAACTTTTCTGTTAGACAGGATAAAGTTATTTTGAAGAACATCTATGCTTAAAATTTTGAGTTCAATATTTGTGCCTATAATGGATTCGGTTTCTTTTGACCTTAAATGGGAAGAAGGAACAAAACCTCTTATGCCTAGTACATCAACCAGAACGCCGCCTTTGACCACTTGTACTACAGTACCTTCAATGATTTTGTCTTCGGCTTTAATTTCTTCAAGCTGTTTCCAATTGTAGGCGCTTGCGACTTTTTTGTATGAAACGGTAAGTCTGCCTTCGTCATCTTCTTCTTTAATAATCAGAAATTCGTACTTTTCACCAAGTTTCAAAACATCCTGCAAGCTATCTTCTTTGTTGAGCTTTCCTTCTCGTTCGGGGCAAATTGCGTTTGCTTTTGCGCCTATATCAATAATTGCGCCTTCGTTATCATACCCTTCGACAGTGCCCTTTACCAAATCCCCTCTTTTGAAACTGTACTCGTACTGTTTTAACAGTTCTTCATATTGTTGATCGGTAAGCATTGCTATATACTCCTATATTGTATATATATTATAATAACATTTCTTTAAGCATTTGTATATATTTTTTAACATAAATATTAACAATTTGCATTTGTATATGGTATTTTTTGGTATAATCAATACTATCCAGACATAGAGTCCGAGGGCATTTATTTGAAAGAAGAATCAATTTTAAAAACAGGTTTAAGGCTTCTTGTAATACTTGAGGTACTGTTTGAACATGAATCAACAAAATCTGAAATTACGCAAGTTTTTCGCGAGAAATACAAAATAAGAGAGTTTTCGGGAGAAACTCTCAAGCTCGACATAAATACGCTTATTAAGGCAGGTTTTAACGTAAAAAGAATTAAATCCGGAAATAAAATAAGGTTCACTCCGGATGAGAATTTCATTCCGATTAAACTGACATTTGAGGATGTTTGTTTTTTAAAAGTAATAAAAAAACTCTCCATTGAGCTTTTAAATTATAAACAAATTTTACATTTGCAAAGTTTTTTTAAGAGAATTGCACCTTTTATAAAAGATAATAATGCTTACGGACTTTACGATTTTGGATTTTTTAATCTGGTCAACAGAAAAATTGTGGAAGAAATTGAAGCATTAATTTCAAAAAAAGAAAGCTGTATTTTAATTTATGACTCTCCTTCGAGAGGAAAGACAGAAATTCCCGTTTTGCCGGTAGAGTTGATTTACAAAAATAAAAAGCTCTATTTAAAAGCCGCCGCAAAAAAATATAACGGAACGGCAACGTTCAGAATTGACAACATTAAAGGCATTAAAACGATTGAACATGACTTTGATTTCATAGAGTTTAGCCCTAATAAACAAAAACCCCCGATTTTATATACCATATCTAAAGCATATTATGAAAATTTCCCGCTCGAAAAGGACGAAAAAGCTATAATCTTCGATGATGACAAAGTAGTAATCGAAACGGATGAAAACGATTCGTTTTTTGTAATACAAAGACTTTTAACCATTGGTAAAAATGTTTTATCTATTGATAATAAAAGAATAAAAAATAAAATTATAGAAAATCTTGAACAGACTCTGGAGGTTTATAACAAATGTCATTTACAATAAATTCCGGAATAAGAATTTTTGATGTTTTAGCGGTTCTTTTAGAGAATCCCTATTCAAAAAAAGAGTTTGTTAAAATGTTATCTAAAAGGGGAGTTTTTATTGACGAAGGAACCGTTCCAAAATATATAAGAACGCTGAGAGCGGCAGGATATGAAATAGAGTGCAGAAAACTGCCTTTTAAAGTTTGTAAGACTCCTTTCAGGTTTGATTTTTCAGAGGAGGAAATTAAAGGGTTTAACATAGCAATGTCTGTATTAAAAGAGCTTTTAACGGGGGAGTATGCCAAAAAAGCAGAGTTTTTGGAGTATAAAATATCAAATATCATAAAACCGTTTTTTGTTTACAAAAGAAAAAAAGCTCTTAAAATTGATTATGCTATCAATGATGTTGTTTCTTCCAATATATGCTATTTGTCTAAATTTGATGATTTAAAATCTATTCGGTTAAAGGTTGCATATAAAAGAAAAATCTGTATAATACGCCCTAAAGAGTTAAGATACAGAAAAAACGGATTTTTTCTTTTTGTATATAATGAAACCGCCGGAAAAAACGAAACTTTAAAACTTGAGTATATAAGAAGCCCAAAACTTATCGGCAATGTTCCTTCTTTGGCGTCCGAGTTTCTTGAAGAAACCACATTTAAAATAACAGGCAGGTTAAAAAAGAATTATGTTTTGAAAATCGGGGAAAGAGCCCATTATTTTGATAATGAAATTTTGGTTACAAACGCATTGGAAGACAAGGAGGAATTGTTTAACAGGCTTATAAAATATGGTAAGTACTGTGAAGTGTTATATCCGGAATCTGACAGAGAAAAATTCATAGAAAAATTAAAAAATTTAATTAAATACTATCAATCAATATAATATTTTAAAATTATATCCCTAATCTCGGTATCATTAGGATTAATTTGATATGCGGTTTTAAAATATTCAAGAGCAAGCTCCTTATTATCAAGAAGTTCTAAAATTTTCCCTATATTAAAATAAGCGTCTGCGCAATAGGGGTTGATTTGGGTTGTGTAAATATATTCGTCAACCGCCTCTTTAAATTTTTCCTGATTTCTTAAAATATCTCCTCTTAAAAAATGTCCGAGCGCAAAATCGGGGTCAATTTCAATTGCTTTATCTGCCATAATAAGGGCTTTATCAAGCTGTCCTTCGTTTTTAAGCTGAATGGAACAGGCAAAAAGAAGCTCTTTGTTATTGGGGTTTTTACTCAACATATATTCAAGGTTTTTTGCCGAATCAACTTTCCCCGTTGTTTTCCCCGTTGTTAACGAAATTTCATAACTGTCGGGGGGGTTTATAAACGAAGGAGATAAAAAATTTATGCTCTTTGTTTTTTTCTTAATTTTAACACTATCGACACTAAGCATATTTAAAGGCTTTAACTCAATCGAATAGTTAAGGTCAATAAACTCTTTTGAAATAGAAGGAAGATTCTTTTGTATTTTTTCAATCTCGGGGCTTTTATTTTCTTCGTAGTCGAATTTTACACCGGCGTTTAACTTTTCTTCACAAAAAACGGGAGCGGTTGTTAAAAAAAACATTAAAAAAACAAATATGTTTTTTTTATTCATTTATTCCCCCTTGAATTGAAGTTTAATTGAATAAACCGATTCAAAGAAGTCTTTTTTTTTGTTTAGGGCTTTTTGAACCGATTTGTTAAACATTATATTGTTGTTAAAAAACAATGTCAAAGTTCTTTTTTCCCCATCAAATTCCGTTCTGAAATCCTCAATCATATTTATATGAAAAGAATCAAGGGCATCGCAAAATTTTATTATTGAGCCTAAATATTTTACCTTATCTTTATCTTTTTTGTTTAAATCTTTATATATTTTGTGTTTCTTTTCATCGGGCATGCTTTTTCTGTGATATCTGATTAAACAACAAAGAACTTTAAGGTCTTGTTCTTCAACTTCGTAAGGTTTATTTTGTAAAATAAACTCGGCTCCCGCCTTATGATGTGAAACTCCGAAACTTTCTTCAAAGTAAATCCCGATATCATGCAAAAGCCCCCCGTATTTTAAAAGAGAAATATCTTTTTGATTGTCATAAATTTTTAATATCGGAAAATACGGTTTTATTTTCTCAAAAAAAAGAATACAAAGCCTCGAAACATTTTCAAGGTGTTCTTTATCAGTTCCGTATTTTTTAATAATTTCTTTTATTTTCAATTTTTAATTCCGTTTTGCCAAAAGATAGTTATTAACAAGCTCTAAAAATTCTTTTTGTTTAAATGCGGTTTTTTGTATAAATTCTTGAGCGCCTGCGTTAAAAAACTCTTGACCAAGCCCTTGTTTGTCAGAGGAAGTTATTGCAAAAACAGGAATTTTGGAATTTTTTTCTCTGCTTTTTATTTGTTTAACAAATTCTAAGCCGTTCATTTCGGGCATTTCATAATCTGAGATAATCAAATCATATTTATTCAAATCAACGAGTTTTAATGCGTTTTTCGGGCTGGCTTCCGTTTCAACGGTGTAGCCCGCAGAGGATAAAATGTTTGATAACAGCCTTCTTGTTGTTATAGAATCGTCAACTACAAAAATTTTATATTTTGAATTATCCTCTAAAAGGAGGGCTTTAGGCGTAAGCAGTTCGACGGGGGCAATCCTTGCCGGCTTTAAAATATCGGAAATATTTAAAAGAAGGCACATCTCTCCGTTTGCAAGCGTTGTGATTCCCGATATGTTTTTGACTCTTAACATTGGTTCGGGGAGTTTTTTATTCAAAATTTCTTCACTTCCGACCAGCCTTTGAACAATTAAACCGGTTGTTACGCTTTCCGATTTAATAACCATCATTGTGTATTTATCAAAAACTTCATTTATGTTTTTGGTGTTCAGAATTGAAGATAATGTGCAAACGGGAATTGCCTCGTTATTTGAAAGATAATAATATCTGCCATCCCTTTTTTTAATATCGTTAACGGAAATCCTCAGGACCTTTTCTATGCTTCCTGCCGAAATCGCATAAAGCTGGCCGTTTTCTTTTATGATAAACGCTTTCATTGTGGCCATGGTGGTCGGCAATTCCATGGTAACAATTGTGCCCTTGTTTTCTTCCGAATATACGTCAATTCTTCCGTTTAATTGAGAAATTTTTGTATGAACAATATCAAGCCCGAGCCCCCTTCCTGACAGCTCGGTTATTTTTTCTCCCGTTGAAAACCCGGGGTAAAAGATAAAGTTTGCAAGCTGCTCTTTTGTCATATCCTCGGCGGTTTCTTTTGTGATAAGTCCTTTTTCTATTGCCTTTTGTTTTATTTTTTCGATATTTATCCCTCTGCCGTCGTCTTTAATGCTTACGACAATCTTATTTTCTTTTTGGCTTGCCTTAATCAGAATATTCCCCGTTTTATTTTTGCCCGCACGCTCTCTTTCTTTAGGGGTTTCAATTCCATGGTCAATCGAGTTTCTTACAACATGCATAATGGGGATTTTAATATCCTCAATAATTTTTTTATCCGCAGAAACTTCCCCCCCCTCAATGACAAGTTCAATTTCTTTTCCTTTGTCTTTTGATATGTTATGAACCATTCTCGGGAAAAGGTTAAACACGGTGGATAAAGGCAAAACACGCATTGATTTAACCATGTTTTCCACTTCTGTTGTTGCGGAATTTAACCTGACATTATTTTCATTTAATTCTTTCATTAAAATGTTCAAATTGCTTAATATCTGGCTCATTTTTTCATCGTTTGAATTATGGAAAGCAATGATTTGTCTGTTATATCCTAAAAACGAATCTTTTTTTGAGTTAAACTTGCCCCCCGTTTGGCTCAAAGCTTCTTGAATATATTTTTTTTCATAAAGCTTCATATAATATCCGATTTTATGATAGTGCTTTTGCCATTCAATAAGTTCGTCCTGAATGGCTTTAACCATGCCGGCATTTTCGTGGGATTTAATTCTTGTTACAATTAAATCGCCGATTTGATTAACGAGTTTATCAAGCTTATTGGAGTTAACCCTTAATGTTTTAATTGACGTTGATTCGAACCCTTGCGCCCAATCTATTTTAGATGCCTCTTTTACGGGTTTTTCCCCTTTATCGGGGTGCAAAAGCTCGTATTTAATCATTTGAGAAACTATAGCCGCTTTTTGGTTTAACAGCTCAATTTCTTCCATATAGTCTGTGGAAGGGTTATTTACGTCTGTTTTTTTTATTATGCTTATTGAACCCGAAAGAATTTCTTTAACCGCATCAATTTCATCATTTTCGATTTTGTTTTGGTTTTTTTCAAAGTCTGAAATTATTGATAAAATTGTTTGAAAAATTTTTTTAAATTCGGCACTGTTATTTAAATGTGAAACAGTTTCATTTAAAAGGCTTCTGGCTTCGGTTAAGGAATGTTTATTTTTATTTATGCCGGGAATTGTTTCCGAGATTTTTCCCATCAGCTCAAGAATATCACTGTTGATTGGAGTATTTTTTAAAGCCTGTTTGGTTTCTTTTTGATTTTCAATTATTTCATTTTCTATTTTTTTGGGCACCGCTTTTTTTTGAGGGGTCTTAATTCCCAGACAAATTGAAGCAAGCTTTCTTATATGAGTTTCTGATTCCTCACTTTGAAATTCTGATTTTTGTTCTACGGTTTTTTTAATAAGCGAATCAATGCAGCTTAAAGCCGAAGATATAGCGTCCGTTACATAAGAGTTTACCTTGAGCTTTTCTTCTCTTATAAGCCCTAAAACATCTTCAATTTTATGAGCTATGTTTTGAATTCCTTCAAAGCCGAGCATTCTTGCAGAGCCTTTAAGGCTGTGGGCGTCCCTGAAAAGGTGCATTGCGACATCTAAATTATCAGGCTTTTTTTCAAGCAGCAAGAGATTTTTATCCATAGATTGCAAAATCTCTGAACTTTCCTGAGAAAAAATATTTAAAATTTCATCTAACTCTTCTTGAAGAAATTCCATGGTTTTTACTTGGTTAAACTCCTATTCTCCTATAACAGAGCTTTTAAAGCCTCTGTTTATCTGATTAATATTTTCAAGTTTTTTACCTGATTCATCAAGGATTTTATTTGTAACCTCAAGAACCGAATTTAAATCTTTTACAAAATCATCTGTCTGATTTGCACTTGTGGTGATTTTTTTAGATACACTGTCTATGTCGGCAACCGATGTTGCAATGTCGTTTATAATTTCGATTAATTCTTCAACGTTAGCGCCTACGCTGTGCGCTAAATCAATTCCCGATTCAATTTCTTTTGTTCCTTCTTCCGTTGCAACAACCGTCGAATTTGTTGTTTGCTGAATGTCGGTAATAAGAGAGGTTATTTTTGCGGTTGCCTGTTTTGATTCATCCGCAAGTTTTCTGATTTCTCCGGCGACAACCGCAAATCCTTTTCCGTGTTCGCCCGCCCTTGCCGCCTCAACAGCGGCGTTTAAAGCAAGCAGGTTTGTTTGTTCCGCTATATCTTCAACCGTTCCTATGGTAGAGGAAATGGATTGGATAAACTCAGATAATTCAAGGATAAGTTCAGCAACGGTTTGCACTTTATGTCTGATTGCAAACATTTTTTCGACGTTTGCTTTAACCGCAAGGTGTTCCTCATTTGTTTTTTCAAGGGAATTTGTGGTTTTTCCCCTTGTGTTGTTTATAATTTTGTCCATTAAATCCAAATTTTCCTTAAGAGAGCCCGCCAAATCTTCGGCAAATCTCAGTTTGGAAAAAGAATCTTTAAGGGATTCTTTCTGTTCTTTTGATAAATCTTCAATTTCTTTTGCCCTGTCGTCCGTTTGCTCAACAGACTCATATACAATTTTATCAAGCTCTTTTTTGTATATTGCCTTTGTTTTTGACAGTGCATAATAGAGAAGGATTACTAAACCGAAAGTAAACGCAAGAACGGCAAGCATATCAACTTGGGATGAAAACATCCCGAATACAAATGCCACCCCGACCCCAAAAACCATAATAAGGCAATCAAGCGCTTGCTGAATTTGAATAAGTCTATTTACCGTTATTTTTCTGTAGTCTTTTAACATAGTTCCCCTTTTTTAAAAGTTTATAGTATAATATAACGGTATTATAATAAATATCTTTCAATAGCTCAATATGGAAAAAAAAGTATTAATAATTGATGATTCTATAACTCAACTCTCAAGCCTTAAAATTTTCTTTAAGAGAGAGGGTTTCGAGGTTATTACGGCAAATAACGGAATCGAAGGTTATGTTAAAGTTTATAAAGAAACTCCCGATCTTATAATATCTGATGTATTAATGCCTCATTTGGGCGGATATCAATTATGCCGATTATTAAAAAGCAACAAAGAAACAAAAGATATCCCCTTTATTATGCTGACGGTTCTTGATAAAAATCTTGATAAATTTTGGGCGAGCCAATCAGGTGCGGATATATTTTTAAGAAAAGATTATGCAATATCCGATATTGTTAGTGCGGCAAAAGACATAATTACAAAAATGCCTGTGTCGGATTCGGTTAAAAAAGAGCTGTTATCGAATGAAATTGAAGAAGATACAATAATTACCAGAATAAATAAAATTCTTGATGAAGAATTAATGAAATCAACCATTACAAACAAATTTAGAGAAATTAACGATTATACAAAAGACGATAAAACAACCGCACAGGAAGTTTTTAAAATAGTTTCAGCCATAACAGATTATGACCTTGCCTGTATGTATTTTCATTCTCCGGATTATTCGGCTAACAAAAGCCTTATTTTTCATGAGCAAAATATTTCGGTTGATGAAGATATTATGTTATCAATCTTGAAACAAATTCTTCCGCACAGTATGTCCGATTTTAAACCGGAAAAAATTCCCGCTAAAGAAGATTTAACGCCCGTAAATTCGCTTAATGATTTAGTTGGCAGAGTTGAGCTTGATTTTTATTATAACGAAACTTTAATAGGGAAGCTTTGTCTTTTTTCAAGAGAAAATCAAAAATGGCACAAAATGCGCTTTTTGCCTACAATTAAATCGGAGCTTGAGCTGTTTTTAAAACTAAAATATCTTTACGCAAAAACTTGTTATCTTTCAATTACGGACGAATTGACCCACCTTTATACAAGACGTCATTTAAAATCTGTTCTGGGGCAGGAATTTGAACGTGCCAAAAGATACGGGACAATTGTATCTGTTGCCATGGTTGATATTGATGATTTTAAACAAATTAACGATAAATACGGGCACATGGCGGGAGATTACATTTTAAAAGAGGTTTCAAAACTTTTTATCAACACATTAAGAAAAACCGATTTTGTATACAGATACGGCGGAGAAGAAATTTGCGTTTTAATGCCTGAAACACTTGTGGAAAAAGCCTTCGTTCCTCTGGAAAGGTTAAGGAATACCATTGCTAACAGGAATTTTATCTTTGAGGGCAAAAAAGTAAACGTAACTATCAGTATAGGGGCTGCAACTTTCGACAAAATAATGAGAGAGCCGGTTGAGCTTTTGGAAAGGGCTGACGCCGCCTTATATAAAGCAAAAAAGAACGGCAAGAATCAGGTGGTGATGGACAATAATGAATAATTTTCCTACAAAAAGCGCAGAGGACAACTATATCTTTTTTACCTTAGGGGGAAGGGTATATGCGTTTAAAGCCAGCCATATTCTCGATATAACCCTTTTATTGGAGCTTGAATACCCTGAAGCCATGCCTGACTATGTAACGGGGCTTTTGAGATATAGAAACGAAATTATAAAGGTTGTGGATATAAGAAATATTTTAAAAATCCCTCTTGATAATTATGATATGAACTCAAAGATTATCGTTGTTAAAACAAAAAACGATATATTTGCCCTTGCAATCGACAGAGTAAAAGAAATAAGAAGCCTTAATTACACGGTTTTTAACTCATCTCCCGTCCAAAATAAAAAATCTTATCTTGAAGCCATTTATACGGATAAAGAAATATCCGCCGCCGTTTTAAACCTTGAGTGCATTGAGCAGGAAATCAACACACCCGACAAGGATAATTTATACGAAGGTAAATCCGCATCTTCTCTTGTCCCCTCCGATGCACGCTCAAAAGAGATTCTTCACAGAAGAAAACTCCAATACTCAAGGAAAGCGGGCGAGATTTCCTATGACATTATTCAAAAAAGCCAAGATACATATATGACTTTTATTTTGAATAAAAATGTATGCTGCATTAAAATTGTAAGAATAGCGGGGTTTTACAAGTATGAAAATATAAAAATTATCAAAGTTCCCTGCACGCCGGATTTTATTCTTGGAATAGCAAGTATAAAAGGACGCTATATAACGGTTATTGACCTTTTAAAATATACGGAAGGGCATAATTCAAAAATTACGAAAGATACAAACATAATTGTAATTGAATATGAAGATTATCAAATGGGAATTATAACAGACGCCATAGGAGATATGGTCGAGATGGAAGAAAATCTTATGAAAATAAGAACGGACAATAACTCCTGTTTAAGCGAATGCGTAGTTAACGATTCCCTTTATCTTTTCCTTGATGTTAAAAAATTATTCGGGGATGAAAAGTTATATGTCAGTTGAAAACAATAAAAATATCATTAAAAACAAGTTTATGAAAAAGTTTTTTGTTGTTTTTTTAATTTGTATGCTGCAAGTTTTTATTCCTCCTTCTTTTTCAAAGGAAGATTTTAAGAAGATATACGAGGAATTGGAACCTGTCGATTTTGAATATATTTTCGGAATTGACCCTTTTCAAGCGCAAGAATATAAACAGTATATGTTTTCTCCTTATCCTCTTTTAAGGACGGGAGTAAATTTTATTTTTAAAGACACAATTATTCCCCCGGGATATTACCTTCTTACCCCGAGAAAACATGAAGGCAAAACATACATCCTTTTTAAAGAGGGCGGGAGAGTTAAATATGCTGTTCCAGTTTATAATGTTGACATAACGACAGAAGAATTTTATGATCAATATATTCCAAAACCTAAAACCACCAAATGGCAAAGGTTTAAAACTGCGATTGCGGATAAAGCAGGCACAATGTTTCCCGAAAAAACACAAAGAAAGCCTATACCGAAAACTTATATGGAAATAAATGATATAGACGGTGAATTTTTTCAAATTATATTATATTATGGTACAGGAAAATATTATTTGATTTTTAAACAGGATAAAGAAGAGTAGAATGAAAAAAGTCGCATTAATTTTTGCTTTAATTTTATTTGTAACAAATGCTGCATTTGCAAAAGTTACAAACGGTGATTTAAGAAAAGCTGTTCACATAACAAAAAAAATATGCAGACTCTCTAACAAGAAATTGATAGAAGTAAATAAAATTTTTTCATATTATTCTGATGAATATAAAAGTTTTGACGGATATACAAAAGACGAAACAATTGAAACTTTTAAAAGCGCCGTTGATATATATAACGATTTAAAAACTATGGAAACGATAAAAAAAGTTGAAGAAAAAGACGGGCTCATTAAGGTTTACATTGATGATATTTCGACTGCCGCAATACCCGTATTTAAAAACGGCGCATCGCCCGCATTAATTTATCCTCTTTCCCAATATGCCCCGGGAGAGCTTAAATCCGATTCAAGCTATGCTTTAATATTTAAAAAAGAAAAAGACGGTTGGAAAATTATATCTGATGAAGTTTTTAGCGAAACAACCGAGATAAGATACGGGAAAGCAATTGAAGCCGAATTTGAAATGGAAGTTCCCGATGAAATTGAAAAAGGACAGGAATTTACCGTAAAAACAACTCTTAATGTTCCTGAAAATCATGCTGCAATAGGTTCAATCGGGCATGATGAAATTGTTTTTCCTTTTGAGATGTCTAATCCTCCGGCAAGGGCGATTAATAAATCAGGCGTTTTAGAGCGGGTAATGATCGCCAATAGTAAAGGAGTGAATGAATACGCAAGCTCAATGTTTTTGTTGATAAACAACAGAGATATTATAAACCATGCCTTTTTTGGCGATAAATTAACTGCTGCGGGGCTGGGCATTGTCGTTAAAAGGCTTAATATGAATCAAGGAAAATCTTCATTATGAAAAAAACTTTTAATATCTTTGTTCTTTTAACCGTCATTATATGGCAATTAGCAGACAGCATATCCAAAATTTTATGCTCCCCTTTTATTAAAAGCGATTCTTCCATGCCTTTTTCCATTGTTATTACTACAAATAAGGGTGCGGCTTTCGGGCTATTGAAAAATTATCCGTATTTACTTGGAATATTGGGAATTTTAGTAATAATTTTAATAGCTTTTTATGTTTATAAAAAGCTCACTTTTAATGATAAAGCCAAAATCTTAATTTTTTCTTCATTTTGTGCGGGTGTTTTGGGGAATACCTTTCAGCGGCTTAAATATGGACATGTGGAAGATTTTATTAAAATAAACTTTTTTGATTTTCCCGTTTTTAATATCTATGATATTTTAATTTGTGCTTGCGTGTTTTTTTATATCTTTCTTTTTTTGTTAAAAAGGATTAAAAATTGAAAATCACAGCTGATTTAAACGATAAGGGGAAAAGGCTGGACAGTTTTACCGTTGAAGCTTTTTTTGATATTTATTATTCAATTAAGGGAGAAGAACTTACAAGAAGCAAAGTGCAAAAAATGATTGATACGGAACTTGTTAAAGTTAACGGCAAAAAACAGAAAGCTTCATATAAAGTCAATATTGAAGATGTTATTGAGCTTAATGAAATAGAAAAAGAAAAAATTTTGCCTAAAAATATTCCTTTGAATATTTTATACGAAGATGATTTTTTAATTGTTTTAAATAAACAAAAAGGGCTGATTTGCCATCCGAGCGCATACAATAAAGAGGACACCCTCGTTAATGCACTTTTGTATCATACGGATAAACTGTCTGATACGGAAGGAGAAATCAGAAGGGGAATTGTCCACAGGCTGGATTGCAATACTTCGGGGCTTATGCTTGTTGCAAAAACAAACGAAGCGCATATAAAATTAAAAAAAGATATTCAAACAAAAAAAACCGTGAGAAAATATTTGGGAGTATGCTATGGGAACATAGAAAACGATTTTGGAACCATTGATAAACCCCTTGTACATTATTTGTCCGACACGGTTAAAATGAATGTTTCCGACAACGGGCTTAATTCTGTTACCGAATACAGAGTTTTAGAAAGATATAAAGAGGCGACTTTTCTTGAATTAAAGCTTCAAACTGGAAGAACTCATCAAATAAGGTGCCACCTTGCAAGTATAGGGCATCCTTTAGTGAACGATGATTTATACGGGGCAAAAGGTTATAAAAGGGGGAAATTGGGGAATTTAAAAACAGAAGGGCAAGTTCTTATGTCTTATTATTTGTCCTTTACACATCCGATTTCAAATGATACTATGGAATTTGAAATCAAAGAGGATGAATTTCATCCCGATTTAAAAAAAACACTTAAACTTTTAAGGAGCTTAAAATAATGGGAACAATTTGTGCGGTTTTATCGGTTATAATTATGATTATTGTGCTTACAGTTGCCAATTTTAATGATATGGTTTTAAATATTTCTCTTCCCTATACCGCATACGCTTATGAAATTTCGCTTTTGGTTTTAAGTCTCATTGTTTTTGCTTTGGGGATTTTAGGGGGCGTATTACTTATGTTGAGTTCATTTTTTGATAAATCCGCAAGGTATTCCAAATTAAAAAAAGAATACGAAAAAACGAGCATTTCCGCACTGGATAACGGCGATACGGTAAAAATACTGGAAAATAAAATTAAAACTCTTGAAGCCGCCCTTGAAGCCGCCCTTAAAAAATAATTAATTTGTTTTTGTCCATAAATCTTTGTTAAACAGGGCAAGAAGAGGGATAATTTCAAGCCTTCCTATAAACATGTTAAATGTGAATATAAGCTTTGTTGCGCAATGAAGGCTTTCATAACTTCCTAAAGGTCCTATAATGCTTCCAAACGCCGGCCCCGTGTTAGATAAAGTTGCTACACTTCCCGTTATTGCAACCGAAATATTTTCTTCAATTAAGATAACGCAAATTGTGCTTACGGCGGAAATTGCAAAGAAAAATATCATAAAAACTATAATTTGAAAGCCTGTTTCCGGATTAACCGTTTTCCCTTCAATTTTAACGGGAATAATTGCGTTCGGGTGAACAATTTTATTCAGCTCCTTTTTTATAAATTTAAAAATATAAATCCACCTCATAATTTTTATTCCGCCGCTGGCTGAAATTGCGGAAGCCCCTGTTAACATTAAGATAAATAAAAGAGCCTTTACTCTTAAGGGGGCGAGGGAATAATCAAAAGAAACCGCACCTGTTGAAGTTACAGTTGAAGCTGTTTCAAAAAAAGCATTTCTTATTGCGTCATTTAGCGTTAAGTTTTGTTCAAAAAACAAAACAAGCGCAATTAAAATTGAAAAAACCAAAACCACAAAAAAGTAAGTCTTAAATTCTTCGTTTTTAAAAATTTGTTTAATCTGCCCTTTGATTAAAACTTTGTATGTCAAAATGAAATTTATGCCCGAAATAAAAGCAAAAAAACCTATTATCCAAACGATTTTGCTTTCAAAACCGATACAGCTCATTTGACGGTTTGAAAAGCCCCCTGCGGAAATTGTGCTTAATGAAACACAAAGAGAATCATAAAGGCTCATTCCTTCAAATTTTAAAATAATAATTTGAATCAAAGTTAAAAGAATATAAATTGACCAAAGCCAACTTGCCGTATATCTTACCCTTGGGGTCATTTTCTCTTCCGTCGGGTTCGGAGCTTCGGCAAAAAACATTTGTCTGCCCGCAACTGCAAATTTTGGCAGAACGGCTATAAAAAGCACAATAATCCCCATACCCCCGAACCATTGAAGAAGAGAACGATAAATGAAAAAAGTTTTGGGAAAAATTGAAAAGTCTGCAAGAACTGTGGCGCCGGTTGTTGAAACGCCTGAAAACGATTCAAAGACGGCATCTATCGGAGTCAAATTAAAAAACAAAAAAGGTATGGCGCAAACAAATCCGAACATTGCCCAAAGAGAAACCACCGTTCCGAAAGCCTCTGCCCTTGTCATATTATCAATATCTTTTTCGCTTGCATCATTTAAGCAAAAAAGATACCCTAAAATTGCCGTTATAACACCCGCAAAAAGAAAAGGGGGAATTGATAAATATTCTTTGTAAAAAATTGCAGAAATAACAGGCAATAAAAAAATCAAACTTATATACTTCAGCATTATTCCTGTTGTATTAAAAATAACTTTAAATTTCATTCAAAAAATCCCTTATTTTTTGGGCGTCCTCTGCCATTGTGAATATTAAAAGGGAATCGTTGGCACGAATTAAAGTTTGTCCTTTGGGAATTATTATTCTTGAGCCCCTTTGAATTGTTGCAATAACTGCACGGCAGGGGAGTTTTAAATCCATAAGGGAGATATCCTTAAAATCGCACCTTATTTTTATTTCCTGAACTTTTCCAAGCCCTCTTTCAACCGTGGCTAAAATACCTAATTTAGATTCAATTATTTGATTTTTAATTTCACTTAATGCTGCCTGTTTGGAAGAAACGGCAATATCCACTCCGACATTTTCAAAAAGGGGAATTGCCGAAAGCTGATCAACCCTTGAAACAACCCTTTTACACCCGAGTTGTTTTGATAGAAGGGAACATAAAAGGTTTTTTTCATCGCTGTCTGTTACGGCGACTACCACATCCGACTGCCCTATGCCTTCCGTTGATAAAAATTCGGAATTTGTGCCGTCAACATTTAAAATCAAGGTTTTATTCAAATTTTCGGATAAAAGTTCGCACCTTTTATAATCTTTTTCAATAAGCTTTGTTTTGATTTTTGTTTTTTCAAGTAATTTTGCAAGCTCAAATCCGACGGTTCCGCCTCCTATAATCGTAACATTTTTAGTTGCCGATTTTTCATCGGCAAAATATTTAAATGCGGTTAAATCAAGCCCCTCGGGCGTTCCCATAAAGATACATTTGTCTGCCAGAAGAAAACTGTCGTCCCCGTTTGGTATAAAAAGTTCTTCTTCTCTTGCAATTCCAACGACAAGAGTTTCGTTGTTAAAGCCTGCGTCTTTTATTTTGCAATTTAAAAGAGGGGAATTTTCTTTTATCCTGTATTCAAGAAGCTTTGCTCTTCCCTGATGGAAACTTTCAGCATCAACGGCGTCCGGCACGGTTATTACGCCGAAAATTTCACGCACCAGAAGCTCTTGCGGCCAAACAACAAAGTTAATGTTTAACATTTCTTCTTTTTGAATATTTTCATTTATAATCTTAAGAGAATTTTGGCATTCTTTTCTTGAAACAAAACACACTGTTTTAGCACAGCTTAAAAATCTTGTCATTAAACAGCCCACTATGTTTGCTTCGTCCAGTTCGCTTGAGGCGATAAATACGTCCGCATTTTTAATATCGGCCTGATTTAAAACATTTATGTTGGAAGCTTCCCCCATAACAACCGAAAGGTCAAGATGAGCAAACTGATTAAGCTTTTGGGGGTCTGAATCAATTACTATTATATCATGGTCTTCAAAAAATTCTGCCGAAATAATTGAAGCAATATCATCAGCACCATAGATAACTATTTTCATAACCAGTACATTATATAATGATTAAAAAACAACTTCAAGATAGAGATTATTGAAGCTTGCGCAACATTTATAAAGTTTTTTTAATTTTTCGGATTGAGTATAATCCCCCTGTTTTCTTAACTGAAACAGGTAATTTTAAAACTTATGATTTGATGTAAAAAAAGAATATATAAAGAAAGGAAAATAACAATGAGATTTAATTTAATTAAAAGAGAACCTTCTTATTTTTTTGAAAACATTCATCAGGATTTAGAAAGATTTTTAAAAGAAACGTTCGGAGAGCTTGAACCCGTAATGTCTGATAACAGACCCTTTGAAAGAAGGTTCCGCCCCGCAGTACAAATTTTGGAAAATAAAAATGAATATAAGATAGATGTTGAATTAACGGGAGTTAAAAAAGAGGATATTAATGTCGAATTAGCCGAGGACAGCGTATCAATCAACGCCGAAACAAAATTTGAAAAAAAGAAGGACGATGAAAATTTGCATTTCACAGAATTCAGATACGGTACATTTACAAGAACTATACCGCTTGCAGCCAAAATTAAAGTTGATGAATCAAGTTGTGAATATAAAGACGGTATTTTACACATAAAGCTCACAAAAGACGAACCCGAAAAATCGGAAAATGTTAAAAAGCTTGAGATTAAATAACATTTGTCAGATTTTTTATTCTGCTGTTTTTGGGGCGCAATTTGCTTTGCTCCCCAAATTTTGCGCTTTTGGGATTTTTTTGTCTTGAAATTCCAAGAAGTTTAAACTCGATAACTCTATGACCTTAAAATTTGATAAACAATCATTCATCGTTTTTTGAAATTTTAATACGTCTGTAATCTCCTTCGCCCGTGCTTTGAGATTTTAAATTGTACGAATCTGCAAGTTCATGCTGCAATTTTCTGATATTTTGAGGCTGAGGCTCTAATTCAACACTCTCCGCCCCTTCCATAACTTTTGCTATTGCTGCCTTTGCTTCGTCTAAGGCAAGCTCTGTGTCATCTTTATAATTTGTTGCGGCTTCCCTGAAATCTGTGTTGTCCGCTAAGTGAAGGGCATCTTTTAAAACTTTTTGAATTTGCGACATTGTATTTGTTCTGACAAAATAAACAGGAAGCCTGTATTCATTTGCAATTGATAAAATTTTTGCTCCGCCTTTTGCAAAGTTTTTATGGGCAATTACAATGTCTGCGTCCTCAACATTTCGGGCAATTTCAACGTCAATATCAAGTCTTTCTATAATTTTATTTACAATCGATCTTGAAACGGCATAAATATAGATTTTCTTATGGTTTTTAACAGAGTTAACATAAGCCTGTCTGTTGAATGAAAAATTCATGGGGTTTTTTGCTCTGGTGTCAAGCTCTGATACTTTTTCCAAAGTTTTTTCAAACTCTGTTTTATGACCGGGCTCTTTATAATCGTATGTGCCGTCCACTTTTCTTATTTCAGGCGTAACGGGCCAGCCTCGTAATATACAATCCACCGCTTCTGCGGTGTTTTTATAAACGGCAAGGGTATTTCTGTCAATAATTTCAATAACAATATCAAACGTAGGCTGTTTCTCACGCTCTAATACGGTTTTTTGGCTGCCCCTGTGTTTTGCTTCTTCATCTCCTAAAGTAACCGAGCTTACTCCGCCCACCAAATCGGACATTGCGGGGTTTTTAATTAAATTATCGAGAGTATTTCCGTGTGCGGTTGCAATAAGCATAACGCCACGCTCCGCAATTGTTCTGGCGGCGGCAACTTCAAGCTCGGTGCCTATTTCATCAACTACAATGACCTCCGGAGTATGATTTTCAACCGCTTCAATCATTATATCTTTTTGCATTTCAGGCTGCGGAACCTGCATTCTTCTTGCTTTTCCGATTGCGGGATGTGCAACGTCCCCATCACCTGCTATTTCGTTTGACGTATCAACGACAACCACTCTTTTTCCGATTTCATCCGCAACAAGTCTTGCTATTTCTCTGAGTTTTGTTGTTTTGCCGACTCCGGGGCGCCCTAAAAAAAGAATGCTTTTATTTTGGGTTACAAAGTCTTTTATACAAGTGATTGTTCCCGTTATAACACGCCCTATACGGCAAGTCAGCCCGATAATTTTACCCTGCCTGTTTCTTATTGCGCTTATTCTGTGTAAAGTTCCCGCAAGCCCCGACCTGTTGTCGGTTGTAAACTCGGGAATTTTTGCCGTAATGTATTCTAAATCGTCATTTGTAACGGTATCGGTTCCCAGATATTCAATTTTACCGTTTCCGAGGCGCACTTCGGGCAGCCGCCCTATATCAAGCACAATTTCAATAGCATCGTCCAACAAGCCGCTATAAACCGCCCTTTTGATTTTAGGGGGCAAAATGTTAATCAGCTTAGCGAGGTCGCTTTCCGTTTGCATTTCACTCATTAATGTAAAGTTACCTTTCAAACAAGCTGTCTTAATCCTGCGGCAGACGCCTTTATATCCTTATTATAAACCATTTTAACCAAATTACAAGATAAGTAAATATTATTTATATTTTATCGGCCCTATTCTAAAAACCGGCCAAAATTTAAAAACTGCTTGTCCTATAATGTTTTCTTCGGGTAAAAACCCCCAAAATCTGCTGTCCTGACTGTTTCCTCTGTTATCGCCCATCATAAAATAATGTTTTTCAGGAATTGTAAAGGGTCCGCAATACATATCATCGGTGCATTCAATCCAATCTTGTTTTGATAAAATATACGGCTCATCTTCTTTTTTACCGTTAATATAGACAAAGAAACTATCCCCCTCTTTTTTAATTTCTAATTTGTCATTCGGCATGCCGATTATTCTTTTAATATAAGCTATGTCTTTGCAAAAAATACCCGTCAATCTTGATAAAACGGATATAAAGTCGTTTTTTAAAACTTCATCGGGAGGATAAAAAACAACAACATCGCCCCTTTTTGGTGCTATAAAAGGTTTTGTAACTTTTTGAACAAAAATTCTGTCCCCTTCGATTAAGGTCGGATACATTGAAGACGAAGGAATCCAGCGAAGCTCCCCTATAAAAAACCTGATTAAAATAACTGCAACAAGCACAAAAACAACCGTTTCAACACATTCTTGAAACAGCGGCTTTTCTTTTATCTTTCTTTTTTCTTTATCGGTCATTTTAATCTCCCCTGAATAAATCCAGCAGACAAAAAAGTTTTTCCTTCTTTTTATTTTCGTATGAAGATAGAAACTCTTTTGTTTCATCAATTAAACCGTTTAAAAAATCAACAGTCTTATTGATTATATCACAAGAATTTTGATTGTCTTTAAGAATATAAGGAAGGGTATACACCCCGATTTTTTTATCCGATGATATTTTGCATGAGTCTTTTAATAAAAAATTATTTAAATCGTCTTTAATTTGAAAACAGAGGGCAAAATTTGAGGCAAAACGAATCAGGTTTTTATCCGCTTTTACATTTTTAATTTTAAATATCCCAAATAAAAGCAGCAAAAAAGGAGCGGACGTTTTTTGTCTTGAATAATTCAAATACGTTTTAATATCAGGCAATTTGAACCTTGTTAAAAGAGATGTTATTTCCCCCTTGCTCATTTTAAGCGAAAAATTAGCGGCAATTTTTAAAACGCTTTCATTTGTTTTGGAAAAAAGCTCCAGCGCACATGATAAAAGATAATCTCCGGCAAGAACCGCAATTTTATTCCCGTTTATTTTATGAATGCACTCTTTATCCCTTCTTGTTTTTGCTTCATCTAAAATATCGTCATGAATTAAGCTTGCGGCATGCAAAATTTCTGTTCCCGCAGCTAAATCTATAATTTTTTCATCCGCATCAATTTCAACTAAATCGCAAATTAAAAGGGCAAAAAGCGGTCTTAGCCTTTTTGCTTTGCTAAAAAGAAAATCTTTAAAATAAGAATCAAGCTCCGTAGGGTTTTTTCTTAAAATATTATAAAGCTTGTCGTCAACTGATTTTAGCTCTTTTTCTTTCGTTTTTTTTATTGCGTTATACATTTATATTACAAATTTGCCGTCTTTATAAATTAATTTATCATCAGCATAAATTAAAGAGCCGGTTTTCATATTTTTAATTATATCCCAATGAAGCCCCGACACATTCTTTCCCCCTGTTTCGGGATATGAAGCACCAAGCGCCATGTGAATCGAGCCGCCGATTTTTTCATCGAACAGTATATTACCTGTTACGTTTTGAATCCTTTCATTTGTGCCTATGGCAATTTCGCCTGCGAATTTAGAGCCTTCATCCATATTGAGCATTGATAATAAAAACTCTTCGCCCGTTTCGGCGCTTGCTTGCACAACTTTTCCGTTTTCAAATTTTAAACGGATTTTATGCGCCGTATTCCCCCTGTATATTGCGGGAAAATCAAAATAAATCTCCCCTTGCGCAGAATCTTCAACGGGAGATGTAAAAATCTCGCCGTCGGGGAAGTTATTTAATCCGTCGCATGATATCCATTTTCTGTTTTCAACGTTAAATGTTATATCGGTTTCGGCACCTTTAATATTAAGAGTTTTTGTGCTGTTTAAAAGATTTGCGATTCTTTTTTGTTCGGCTCCGATTTCAAGCCATTTTTCAACGGGGTTATCTAAATCAAGGTAACATGATTTTATAATAAAGTCAGTATATTCATCTAATGACATCTTTGCTTCCTGAGCAAGAGCATGGGTCGGAAAGTCCGCTATAACCCAATTTAACTCCCCCTTTTCCGAACGTTTTAACAAGGTTTGAGAAAGTTCTCTTGTGGCAAGAGAGCGTTTTGCCATTTTTTTAGAATCGGTGTTTGTCATTGATTTAACGTTAAGAGGGGCGCCGATTGAAATAAATTTATTTGCAATATTATACTCAAGTTTTGAAATTTCATCCACGTATTGAAGCTGTTTATCGGCTGCGTTTTTGATAAATATTTCATTTAACCCCTCAACCCCGCACCTTACAACAGGATGAGCCCCGTTTAAAACACAGAGTCTGTAAATTTCTTTAATAAGAGGGCTTGCAAGATAGCTTTCCGATTTAATTATGACTAAATCATCCTCTTTAACTTTAACCGAATAATTAACAAGGACATTGGCGTATTTTTTATAAAAATTATTCATTAAATTCATCCTCTAACTTAATAAATTCTTTGTTTGATTTTATACAAACCCCGCGTTTTGAAGTTTTAATAAAATCAATTAATTTATCAATATATTCATTAGATTCCGCCTGTTTTTGAATAACTTCAATTGCTTGGGTGGTGTTATACTCGGGGCTTTTTAAAATCCTAATCGCCCTGTGGATTGAATTTATTATTGATTTTTCAATTCCTCTTCTTTTAAGCCCTATTGCGTTAACCCCCATAACAACGGCAGGCAGCCCTTCCGATTTAGAGTAAGGAAGAATGTCAAGCCTTGTAGCTGAGGCGCCTGACACAATAGCCATTTCGCCTACTCTTACATGCTGATGATATACGCTCTGCCCGCCCAAAAATGCGCCGAAGCCTATGTGGGAATGTCCGCCTATTGTCGCACAATTTGCCATTATGACTTCATCTTCCAGAACACAGTTATGAGCAACATGGGCGTAAGCCATAATAAGGCATTTATCCCCTATAATCGTGTTTGTGTTTTCACCGGAAGCTCTGTTTATGGTTGAAAACTCTCTTATCCAACAATTCTTACCTATTATAACCCCTGTTTTTTCGCCTTTATACCCCAAATCCTGAGGTTCTCCTCCAATTGACGCAAAAGGGGAGATTCTTGTTCCTTCTCCTATGTTGGCAAATTCAATATGCGAATTTGCGCCGATTTCAACTCCCGATTCAATTATAACGTTTTTTCCGATAACAACATTTGCGCCGATTTCAACATCGGGCGCTATTTTTGCGTTTTCATCAATTATTGCGTTTTTTGATATTGCCATTTTAATTTCTCACTATTTTAATGCTATCGTAATTTCCGCCTCAACGCAAATTTTCCCGTCTACAAAACCTTTTGCGCTGCATTTTGCAATCGGACCTTTAACCTTTGTAAGATAAACTTCCATATCAAATCTATCCCCCGGGCGGACAATATTTTTAAAACGAACATTGTCAACCCCCGCAAATAAAGCGAGTTTGCCCTTATACCGCTCCATTGTAAGCAAAATGGGCGCTGCCGTTTGAGCAAGTGCTTCTATCTGCAAAACGCCCGGCATTATGGGATTTTCCGGAAAATGCCCGTTAAAAAACATTTCGTTTGCAGTTAAATTTTTATATCCTTTTGAATATTGATTAGGTATACATTCAACTATCCTGTCCACAAGAAGAAACGGGTATCTGTGAGGAATAAGGTTCATAATTTCAATAATATCAAGCGAAATCGGTTTTTGTTCAGCCTCTGTCATTTCATTCTCCTATCTTTAATGTTTTTAAAAGCGCTTTCGCCGCTTCCGTGTGATATCCATGTCCTGCTTCTTTAACAAGAATTTCAGCGTTTAATTTTAAAGGGTTTACCCCCGTTAAATAAAAATCGCCTATTATATCAAGAATTTTATGTTTAATCGGTTCGAACTCAGAGCGCAATTCTGTTGTGTATCCCTCATCCGTTAAACCAACGGTGTTGTCTATTGTAACCCCTTTTGAAAAACCCAGTTTTTGGAAAGTTTCAAGGTCTTTCAAATAACCGAAAGTTCTTGCTTCGATAATTTCATTCAGATTACTTTCAACATTAAGCGTAACCCACCTTTGGCGTAATTGGGGATGATTAAAATCAACCATATAAGTAATTTTTGTTTTATCTGAAGGAATTAAAACAATCGAGCTTTTGCCCGCTTTGAATATGACGGGGCTTTTGAGGGGGGAAACAGGTTCTTCATTCCCCGCATACCCCGTTTTATTAAACTCGTCAACCCAGACTTTCGCGCTTCCGTCAAAAATAGGGGTTTCATATCCGCCTTTTACATATATGTCAATGGCGTCTATTCCGCATATAGCACAAGATGCCATAAAATGCTCCACAAGGGCGATTTTATTTTTTGCGCCGGCCTCAACATCGGCTAAAACAACACAATGGTCGGTTGATACTACATTATCAAGTTTTGCTTCAATAACGGCATCGTTTATATGAAATCTTATTCCCTTTTTGTCTGAAGGGTTTATTTCAAAAACGGCGTTAACATTAGACATTAAGCCGTTTCCTTCAAGAGTCAGTTTAGAATTTAGCGTCTTCATTTAAAAATTTCTCATAATCTTCCAATAAGTGTTGATATTTTTTATATTTTTGAACCATAACCTCGGCTTCCTGAAGATATTTCATCCTTCTGATAAAATCTTTTCTCGGAACTGCGGGAGCACCCATTATAACGCTTCTTGCGGGGTAAGATTTTGTAACGCCGGCTTGAGCAAGAACAATTGAATCATCCCCTATATCCGTATGGTCTTTTAAGCCCGCCTGTCCCGCTATAACAACCCTGTCGCCTATATTGCAGCTTCCCGCTATACCGACTTGAGAAACTATCATACAAGCTTTTCCTATTCTGCAATTATGCCCTATCATAACAAGATTGTCTATTTTTGTCTGTGCGCCGATTGTTGTGTTTTCAATTGTGCCACGGTCAATTGCGCTGTTTGCGCCGATTTCAACGTCATCTTCAATTACAACCGAACCCAAGGAAGGGATTTTGAATATCCTCTGGTTTTCTTTTCCGCCTTTAATCTCCCCTTCTTTTCTTGCGGTTTCAATGTTGTCCGGAGTTTCTGTTACAAAGCTGAACCCGTCTGCGCCGATTGAAACGCCGTGGTGAAATATACAGCGGTTTTTAATTTGGATAAAATCACCGATGTTAACTCCGGGGTGGAAAAAGCAATCCGAACCTATGCTTGTAAATTTTCCTATGTATGAATTTGCAAGAATTTTTGTGTTATCCCCGATAACGACCCCTCTTGAAATAACAACGTTAGGTCCTATACAGACATTTTCGCCCAATTTCGCCGTTTCATGGACAACGGCGCTTGGATGGACCCCGACGGCTGAGTCCGGAGCTTCGTAAAAAATATTTAAAAGGGTCATCATAGCAAGCCTCGGACGTTCAACTTCAATTGTTGAAATTCCGGGGAAATTAACCCCCAAAGGTACCAGAGCGCATCTTGCCTTTGTTTGAGCCAAATCATCAATTTCTTTTTCCCCGAGAGCAAGTGCCAAAGTATTTTCATCGGCAAGACAAGGGGGAGCGACTTTATTGACGGACACTTCGGACACTTTGGTTAAGATTCCGTTAACCATGCCTGCCAACTCTTCCTGTTTAAATGATTTTAAGCTCACGTTTTGACCCCCTATATAAATTGCCTTTCACTTATTGTATTACATTTATTTAATTTTGTCGATTATTTTTGTTGTTGATCTGCCTTTAACAAGCTCAATAAATTCAATTTTTCCCCCGTTTGATAAAACGGTTTCCGCTTCGGGAAGAGTTTGCAGAGTATAATCAGCGCCTTTTGTGTAAACATCGGGCTTAACAAGATTAAGCAAGGATTTTGGGGAAATTTCATCAAAAATAACTATATAATCAACCGCCTCCAGCCCCGACAAAACTTCCGCCCTGTCAAGCTCTCCGTTTATGGGTCTGTTTTCCCCTTTAATAGCCTTAATTGAAGAATCGGAATTAAGACCTAAAATTAAAACATCGCCGAATTTTTTACTTTCTTTTAAATATCGGACATGACCCGAATGCAATATATCAAAGCACCCGTTTGTCATCACTATTTTTTTATTTTTAGACTTCAGTTTTGTTACAATTTCTTCTATTTTGTCTTTTTCAACCAGTTTTTCCATAGTTTTCCTTTTAAACAATAAAGCCGCTTAGAGCATTTGAACTGAAAGCGGCTTTATTTAAATCAGTCGGACATTATTTCTTTGCGCTTGCCGCATTTTGTTTTTGGGCTTGTTTAGCCGCTTCGCTTGTTTTGGCTTTTTCGGCTTTTCTTTGGGCTTCCAGCGCTTCCGATTCCTGTTTTGCTTTTTCTTTAATTAATTTTTGAATATTTTCAGGGTTATATGCTGTATCCGTATATTCAATTTTTGCATTTGCTTTAAGCCCGTCAAGCAAATCTTTCAATACATCAATTTTTTTCTTTTGTTCAAGATAAACCGATATTTCTTCTTTCATTTTTTCATAAGGTTGAATGCCGGCTTTTGCCTTGTCGGTAACAATTATAATATGGTTACCGAAATCAGAAACCACAACTTCGGATACCGTTCCCGGTTTTAACTTAAATGCCGCATCCGAGAAGGGTTTTACCATAGCGTCTTTTGTAAAGAAACCAAGGTCACCCCCTCTTTGTGCGGAGGCTTTGTCATCCGAATACTGTTTTGCAAGGGAGGCAAAATCCGCAGGGTTTTTTGCCGCTTTTGCCCTGACTTCTTTTGCAAGTTTCATTTTTTCATCAACTTTTTCCTGCGTTTTTTTATTGATATCTTCACTTGTTAATTCGCCCTTTTTATCTGCACTTATGATTTCCTGTTTAATTGCGGCGGGGTTAACTTCGATTAAAATATGTGAAGCGCGGACTCTTTCAGGATAATTAAACGATTTTTTGTTTTCATTATAGAACTGTTTGATTTCCCTTTCGGAAACGTTTGTCGATTTGGTTGATTCAATTAATTTATCAACTTTTAATTCGCTTGCCAAGTCTTCTTCAAATTTCTTTTCGCTTATGCCGTTGTTTTTCAAAAGTTCGTCAACTTTTTCTTTGGAGCCTAATTTTTCTGTTATTTCGGCTTTTTTAGCCTCAATTTCCTCTTTTGAAACGGTTATTTTGCGTTTTTCAATTTCTTGATTAATGAGCTCTTTTAAAATAAGTTCGTTAACTATTCTATCTTTTAGCATAAGGTTTACGGAGCTGTTTGGATCTTTTAAAGTATTTCCTGCAAGCTTGTAAAATGGAGCTTGGATTTCTTTATCGTAAAATTCCTGATATTGAGTTTCGGTTATAGGTTTATCGTTAACCTTAACAATAGTGTTTCCGTTAAAATTATCGCAGCCTGTTAAGCCGAAAAGCAAGAGCGAACTTGCGAGTAAAACTTTTGATAGTTTCATATTTTTCCCCTTAATTTAACTTCTTAAATTCTAATACTACCTTAGATATATGATAAAACAAATCCGCCAATATGTTAAATGTTTCATTAAAATTAAGTAGCCCGTTTTTCATTAATAGGATTCCTTTTAGCTTGTCATCGGGCTTTTGGGGCTTTGTCCAATTAAAATATTTTGTAATATTTACAGAAGTTTTATTTCTTATAATGTTCCATTCTTGAAAAGTAAAGGGGGTGTATATCCTTATGTTATCCATTGTTTCCTGAATTTGAGTTATATGGATATTTGCGGCAAGAAGCCTTATCCTGATTAATTTAAAGAGATTTTCAACAGGCTCGGGCAGTTTTGAAAACCTGTCTTTAAAAGCATGTATTATCTCATCCAATTCATTAATTGTTTTAATTTCCGATAATTTTTTATATTCAAGCATTTTTTGTTCAAAAGAACCCACCCAATCATCCGGTATAAAAGCATTTGTTTTGATATCCACAAGGCATGGTTCAAATTTTTCTTTTCTTTCGTTAATCGGGGTTTTTTCCTGTTTTAATTCTTCGATTGATTCCTCAAGAAGGGCGCAATAGGTGTCAAAGCCGACATTTACCATGTGCCCGTGCTGTTTTGCGCCTAAAATGTTTCCAACCCCTCTTATTTCAATATCTCTCATCGCAATTTGATATCCGGAACCTAAAGAAGTGAAATCTTTTATCGCCTTTAACCTTTTAATTGCCTCTTGGCTTAATTCTTTTGATTTTTTATAAAAACACCAGCAGTAAGCTTGCCTGTCCGACCTTCCCACTCTCCCCCTTAATTGGTATAATTGGGCAAGCCCGAACCTGTCCGAATCGTTAATTATAATAGTGTTTGTATTTGGAATGTCAAGTCCGGATTCAATTATAGTGGTGCATACGAGAATGTCATATTCTTTATTCAAAAAGTCAAACATTATTTTCTCAAGCTCTTTTTCATTCATCTGCCCGTGAGCTATTGCAACTCTTGCACTTGGAACGAGCTCTTGAATATATTTCCCGTATCTTGCGATATCTTCCACCCTGTTATGAACAAAATAGACTTGCCCGTCTCTTTGCAATTCATGGTTAATTGCGTTTTTTAAATAAGCCTCATTAAATTCTCCCACATAAGTTTTAACGGGAAGTCTGTTTTTTGGGGGCGTGTTAATCAAAGAAAGGTCTTTTAATCCGGATAGCGCCATATTAAGGGTTCTTGGAATCGGAGTTGCGGACATTGAGAGAATATCTATATTTTCTCTGTATTTTTTAAGTTTTTCTTTATGGTTAACCCCGAATTTGTGTTCTTCATCAATTATAAGCAGCCCTAAGTTTTTATATTCTATATCCGATAAAAGCCCATGGGTGCCTATTGCAACATCACATGTCCCCTTTTTTAACATAAGGGCAATTTCCCTTCTCTCTTTTTGTGTTTTAAACCTTGAAACAAGCTGAACATTTATTGAAAAGGGCTTAAATCTTTCGGTTATTGTTTGATAATGCTGGAGTGCAAGAATAGTTGTAGGCGCAATCATAGCGGCTTGATACCCGCTCATAACCGCTTTAAATACGGCTCTTAGGGCAACCTCGGTTTTGCCGAAGCCTACATCTGCGCAAATAAGCCTGTCCATGGGCTTATCCTGTTCCATATCGCTTTTTGTGTCTGTTATGGCTTTCATTTGATCGGGCGTTTCAACAAATTCGAAACTATCCTCCATTTCATATTGCCAAGTTGTATCGGGGTCAAAGGATATTCCCCTTGCCATTTTTCTTTTTGCATACAATTTTAAAAGGTCATATGCAATTTCTTTAACTTCTTTTTTAGCTTTTGATTTAATGTTTTCCCACGCAGCACCCCCCATTTTTGAAAGTTTAGGCACGGCGCCCGTTCCTCTATATCTTTTAAGAAGGTTAATTTGCTCTGCGGGCATAAAAAGCCTGTCTTTTCCCATAAATTCTATTTCAAGATAATCTTTTTTGCTGCCGTCAAAATTCTGTTTAACAAGCCCTCTGAAAATTCCTATGCCATGGATATAATGGACAACATATTCCCCTTGCTTTATATCGTTCACGGAATCAATATAATCTTGAGATTGTTTATTATACATATATTTTCTTGCGGTTATATCTTTTGAATGTTTGTTAAAAAGCTCTTTATCACAAAGAAAAACATATTTAACGCCCCCCATTTTAAATTCCCCTCCGGAAGTTGAAATCGGCGGCAATATTTTAATTTCGTTATTGTGTATCTCAAATTCTTTTAAAATTTCTTTTATTCTTATGGGATATGCTGTTGAAATTATAATTTCATCACCTTCTTTTAAATGTTTTTTTATATATTTTGAAATTTCATACCCCGAAGATGAAAAAGAGGGAGGCAGGGAGGATTCAAAATCGGTTATTTTGTCTGAAAAATTGTTTTCATCCTCAAAAAAATCATCTTCAATAAAATTGTCAAATCCTATCTTTTTAATTTTTTTAATTTCTTTTTGAAAATCTTCATAATTAAGGTGGTTTAAATTCTTTAAGGGAAGAGAAATCATATTTTGAAGATTTGTTTTATATTCGAGTCTATATTCCTTATCAAGATTTTGTATTTTTGAATTTATAAGCGCCGATTCATCAAAAATAAACACATAATCTTCAAAATAGTCAAATACGGATGCAAGGCTCCGGTTGATATAATTTATATAATATTCTATTCCTTCAAAATATCCACCGTTATCGATTTTTTCGATTGTTTCTCTCAATAAAATTTCATAGGTTTCATCTTTTGAAAACTCATTTGAAATTTTGATTAAATCGTTTTTAAAATCTTCTTTGTTTTTGTCGTTGAGGATAAATTTATACAAAGGGGGAATTTCAATCTGTTTTGCTTTTTTATAGCTTTTTTGGGTGTTTGGGTCAAAAAACCTTATATCTTCAACCGTATCTCCGAAAAATTCAATGCGGACGGGAGAATCACAAAATGTGTAAACATCCAAAATGTCGCCTCTTTGAGAAAATTCACCTATATCAAGTGCCATTGTGCTTCTTTTATAGCCTAAATCAACAAGTTTGCGAACAAGAGAAATAAAATCAACTTCTTTATCTTTTTCAATTTTAATTGTGTTTTTTTTATAAAAATCACTTGAAGGAAATTTTTCAAGCAGGGCTTTTGCCGGCGCAATTACAAAATAAGGCTTTGTTTTTAAAGTTTCATACTGTTCTTTATAGATGTAATAGTTTTTATCAATCAAAGTGTAGGGGCTTATTTCTTCGTAAGGAAAAATTTTACCCGAATGATTAAAAAGGCTCTCATAATCTTTTTGGTATTTGAGGGCAGACTGTTCGTCATTTGTTATTAAAAAAATTTTTTTTTCTTCTTTTAAAATGCAATTTATTAGAAGCAGCTTTAAGGGCGGATTCAGCCCCGAAAGACAGTATACCCCCTTAAATTTTGACTTTAAAAAACGGGTTAAATCGGGAAATTTAAAATTAAATATTTTATCGTCCATTCTTTAATTTAAACACAAAATTGCTGCGCCAACGACTCCGGAAAAATCCCCCAATTGCGCTTTTTTAAATTCGGTTATGCGTGATGCTAAAGGAAGCGCTTTCATTCTTGCTTTTTTTATTGTATTTAAATAAAATTCGTCAATTGATTGTATAAGCCCGCCCCCCAGTATAATTAATTTCGGGTTATAAAAATTCATTATGCTTGCAATTCCTCCCGATAAATATTCAACTGCTTCAACCACATACTGAACTACAACCTCATCATGCGCATCAAGTGCCTTTTTAATGTGTTTTGAGCTGATTGAACCTTGTTTTGCAAGGTCTGTTATAATGGAATTTCTTCCCTTTTTAACGGCGCCCAATATTCTTGATTCAATAGCACTTCTTGAAGCATAAGCTTCAAGACACCCGTTTGCCCCGCAAGAACAGCTTCTTCCGTTTAAATCCACAATTATATGTCCGATTTCGCCCGCCGTTTCGCTTGCTCCGAAGTGAATTTTGCCGTCTTTTACAATGCCTGAGCCAATCCCCGTGCCGATAAAAATACAAACAACGTCTTTATAAGAAACTCCCGCCCCGAAATTTAACTCTCCTAAAGTTGCAACTTCGACGTCATTTCCGGCAAACACGGGCAATTTGAATTTCTTTTCCAGAGGAGTTTTAAAATTTAAATTAACACATTCAAGGTTAACCCCGTTTATTAAAATTCCGTTTTTTCTGTCTACTTGTCCGGCAAGCCCGAGCCCTATTGATTCGATATCAGATTTTTTAATTTCGGATTTTTCTAAAAGCTCTTTTATAGTGTCAGTTACAATTCCAAGTACATTGTCATTCCCGCGCGCTTTTTTTGTTTTGTTTTTTACGCTTTGGACAACTTCGCCCGTTTTAACATTTACTATACCGGCTAAAACCTTTGTGCCGCCTAAATCAATGCCTATTGAATAATTTTTCATTGTTCTTCTTTTATTCCGATACTTTTTAATTTTTGTTCTATTGCCCGCCACCAGTGGAGCTTTTGTTTGTAGATATAGTGATATCCTTCAAATTTGCCTTTGCTGATTGTTTTATCATGTGTGTTTAAAAAATCTTCAAAATTCGTTTGAAGCTCAACAGTAAATGCTTTTCTGTCTTTTTCAAGAGTTGTCAACACAAGGGGTTCTCCAAATTCGCTGACAATTTCAGGTCTGTCCTGACGCAAAAATATAAAGCTGTTTGCCACGGGGACAAGGTTAATTCCTCCGAATTTTTTAATTGCTTTATCTGCCATATAAGCAAGTCCGGATTGGAAAATTTCGGGTCTGTATTGCGGCGGGCGGATAATGCCTTGAGGGAAAATCCAAAATGCGGTGTTCGGGGTGTCAAGGGTGGTTACTGCGTAATTTAAAGATTTAATTGCGCTTTGAGATGATTTTTTATTAATAGGAAAACAGCCGATATATTGAAAAAGAGGAAATCTGTTCATTTCTTCAATCATAAACCTAAAACGTTTATTTTTTATCACAAAATGTACAAGATAATATCCCCATAACCCGTCCCACCAGTTTGTATGATTAGCGTAAAAAATTGTCGCAAATCTTTTGTCGCACTTTTCAAGGTTTTCCTTGCCCTTAATCATTGCGGCATAAAAACGATTCTTAATCATTAAGGGAAAAACTGTATTTGCGACAAAATGCCAAAAAGGAATATTTTTTGCCGCTCTAAATTTTTCTTCCCTGTTCCTTTGCTTTGTGGGCGGAATTTCAGGGTACATGTGGGTAGGACAGTCATTCATACTGTAATTTTATTGAAAAACGAATCTTGTGTCAAACTTTGAAATATGTATTAATTTGTGCAAATGTAAAATAATTGCACATTATCCGATTTTGAAGAGTTGATTATTTTGCTTTCCTCTTGCTCGCTGCAAGTTCGCCTTCATGCTTTTTTGCAGGCATGACATTTAGCCCTTTATAAACTGCATTTTACCGCAGAAAATATAACGGTCTTTAAAGCATTATTTAATTTGTTGTGTTGGTACAATCCGCTTTTTACTGCAATTATTGCAGCCTGCAATCTGCTTGTTATGTTTAATTTGTACAATATGCTTGATACATGCGCTTTTGATGTATTTACTGATATAGAAAGTTCTTTTGCTATCTCTATATTACTATATCCCTTTACGACAAGTTTTAATACATCAAGTTCTCTTTTTGTTAAGTTATTGGGCAAGACCATAATTTTATTCTTCTTCCTTAACATTCCTATGGATGTTATTATTTTAAAATAAACATTAATTAAAATCTTTATTATATTAATATTAAATTTCGTTAAGAAAAAATCCCCTCCTTTTTTCCCCGCTATTAAAAAAGATAACCTTGCCTAAAAAATTTTATTTCAAGAGGCGAAATTTCTGACGGCGGGAGCCGGTGTGAAGGCGAGCCGCGATGAGCGGAGAGCCGAAACACTACGGCGGACGTAATCCGTAAAGCGAGCAGCGGCGGAGCGTAAAGACCGCAAACAGCGGGCTTGAAGCGTAGTCCTAGCATGCGAGCGATTAAGAA
>CAYUWO010000007.1:0-30777 GCA_964448535.1 uncultured Gammaproteobacteria bacterium
TATCCTGCCAAGGGTAAACGCCCGGTAGCTGTGTTCCAAGCGGATAAGCGCTGAAAGCATATAAGTGCGAAGCCCACCACAAGATGAGATCTCTCATAGCATAAGCTAGTAAGTCCCCTCGCAGATTACGAGGTTGATAGGACGCAGATAGAAGTTTGGCAACAAATGCAGTCGAGCGTTACTAATCGGACGAGGGCTTTTCCTAATTTCTTAAGGAAATTTAATTAATTTTAAATGCTTCATCCTTAAGTAAATTGGTTCAAAATTTATCTGTATGCAACTTTCAAGAGTGCGAACGCCTTGAACTTGTTTCAAATAGGTTAAGCACAACGCCAAGTTTTCTGGTGGCGAGGCGGCAGGATTCCACCCGTTCCCATCCCGAACACGGTCGTAAAGACTGCTTGCGCTGACAATACTCGGAGGGTAGCCTCCCGGAAAGATAAGTAGCTGCCAGATTCTAAATTTAAAAAAAGTCTCTCTCCAATGTGAAAGAGGCTTTTTAACTTTATACAGGAAATTTTTTGAAAAATTCCAAATATTGGTTTGTGAAATAGGCTTTTTATAAGCCATAATGCGGTTTTAAATTTTTCTTTTACAAAGAAGGTGTTAAATTACGGAAAAGACTTTATATATGTCGGTTAAATCAGTTAATAAAAGTAAAGACGGGGTTTGCTCTTTTACTATATAACCGCACTTAATGCCAAAGTTAAACTATGCGCCAACTTTAGGGCAAAATAAATAGCGCAAACTTATAAAAACTTTAAAACCCATCCTAAAATTGCATTCAAACGCAGCCAATAGCTAAGAATTGAGTATATGGCTAATGCCTTCTAAAATGCAAAAGGCAAAAATAAGAACCGTTTTTGTTGAATAAAAATTATAAATGTGTTTTATGGGTTTATTTTTTATTCAAATTCTAATTTATTTTGAAGATTTGAAGAGCTCTCAGCTCCCTCTGTTTTTTCGTCATCCGGATCAATAATTTTATTAACCGAAACTACGGAATCGCCTTCTTGAAGGTTTTGAACCTTTACTCCGGTTGCGGGTCGCCCCTGTCTTGAAATATCTGATGCGGAAACCCTTGTAACAACTCCGTTTGCAGACACAACCATAATCTCGTCTTTTTCTTCAACTATAGTCAGCGCAACAAGCCTTGAAGACGATGTTTTAAATTTAGTTGCAATAAGCCCTAAACCTCCCCTGTTTTGAGGTCTAAATTCAGAGAGTTTAGAGCGTTTTCCGAAACCGTCCGAAGTTAAAACAAGAAGGTCGGCGTCATAATCTTTCGGCACAATGTCGCAGCCTATAATAGTGTCGTCCGTTCTTAATTTCATTGAGTTAACTCCTCTTGCCGACCTTCCTAAAGGTCTTAAATCGGAAATTGCAAATCTGATTGCCATGCCACAGGCTGTTCCTATAATAACCTCGTCATTATCTTTTGCAAGCTTAACCCAATTCAAAGTATCATTTTCTTCAAGTGTAATTGCAATTATGCCGGATTTTCTGATGTTTGCAAAGTTATCAAGAGAGATTCTTTTAATATATCCTTCTTTTGTCAGCATAATTAAATTTGATTCACAGATGAATTTACTAACCGGAACAACCGCCGTTATTTGTTCGTTTTGTTCAATCGGAAGAACGTTTATAATGGGCAATCCCTTTGATTGCCTTGAGCCTTCGGGAAAATCATAAACGTTAAGACTGTATACAACTCCCTTTGAAGAGAAGAAAAGAACTTTATCATGCATTTTTGCCGTAAAGAAATGTTCGACGTCATCATCTTCTTTGGTTTTCATTCCGCCCTTGCCCCTTGTTGCGCGGTTTTGGCGCTCGAATGTGTCAAGGGAAATTCTTTTTATATATCCCTGACGGGTAATAAAAACAGCCATTGAAGTGTTAGGAGTTAAATCTTCAATATTTAATTCTCCCTGTTCGGGCAAAATTTGAGTTTTTCTGTCGTCTCCGTATTTTTCTTTATCTTCATCAAGTTCCTGTTTGATAATGGCTAAAATTTTATTTCTGTCGGATAAAATTTCTTCGTACTCTTTAATTTTTTTCAAAAGGTCGTTATACTCGGCTCTGATTTTGTCCTGTTCAAGCCCCGTTAAACGCCTTAATTGCATTTCTAATATTGCATTCGCCTGATCCAAATCAAGCCCGAACCGGCTCATTAAGCCTTCACGAGCAATTTCGGTTGTTTTTGATTTTTTAATAAGCTCTATAACTTCATCAAGCGCATTTAGGGCAATCATCAATCCTTCTAATATATGCGCCCTTGCCTTTGCTTTTTTAAGGAAAAACACGGTTCTTCTCGTAATAACTTCCACCCTGTGTTCAACAAATTCATTTAAAACTTCATAAAGGTTTAGAAGCCTCGGCTGTTGCCCGACAAGAGCGACCATGTTCACCCCGAAAGTTGTTAAAAGCGGGGTTTGTTTATACAAATTATTTCTTACAACATCAGGTTTTGCATCACGCTTTAATTCGATAACAATTCTTATGCCTTCTCTGTCGGATTCATCCCTTATATCGGAAATCCCTTTGATTTTTTCGTCTTTAACAAGCTCGGCTATTTTTATAATCAGTTGGGCTTTGTTCACCTGATAAGGAAGCTCTGTTACAACAATTGCTGTTTTGCCTTGTCTGCCCTGCCCCCCTTGAATTTCTTCAATAGAAGATACGGCAGACATTTTAATTGAGCCCCTTCCTGTTTCATAGGCTTTTTTAATTTCGGATGTTCCGATAATTGTTGCGGCTGTCGGAAAATCGGGACCTTTTATATATTCCGTTAATTCGGCGTTTGTAATTTCGGGATTGTTAATTAAAGCCTTTGTACCTTCAACAATTTCGCACAAGTTATGCGGGGGGATATTTGTTGCCATACCTACTGCAATCCCCGAAACCCCGTTTAATAAAAGCATGGGCAAACGAACGGGAAGAACAGCAGGCTCTTGCAGAGAACCGTCAAAGTTTGGAGTAAACTCAACCGTTTCACAGTCAATATCAGCAAGCATTGAGGTTGTAATTTTGTGCATTCTTGCTTCTGTATACCTCATAGCTGCTGCGGAATCTCCGTCTATAGAGCCGAAGTTTCCATGACCGTCCACGGTTAAATATCTTGTCGCAAAGTCTTGAGCCATACGGACAAGAGCTTCGTATACCGAGCTGTCCCCATGGGGGTGATATTTACCTAAAACTTCACCGACAATTCTTGCACACTTTTTAAAAGGCTTGTCGGGTGCCATTCCAAGCTCGTTCATTGCAAAAAGAATCCTTCTGTGAACGGGTTTAAGCCCGTCCCTTACATCAGGAAGTGCACGCCCGACAATAACGCTCATTGCATAATCTATATAAGACCTTTTCATTTCATCCCTGATATTAACAGGCACTATCTTTCCGTGGTCAAATAAATTGGTCTGGCTCAAAATACAAACTCCTCAATATATATACTAAAACGCTCATTGCGCAATAATATTGTACTACAAGAAATGTACTTTTTGCAAATTTGTAAATAATAAAGCGCCCTTTTTATTTTTTACACGTTTTAGAATATGTTTTAAAAACGAAAAAGTATGCTGATTAAAACATTATTAATTAAATGTGTTAAAAAATTTTTTGTGATATATTTTTTTTATGCACGAAATAACAAGTTTAATTAATTTGGAATTAAAGGGTGATATACCCGATAAAAAGGAAACGGTAAAACGCCTAAAACCTCTTATAAACAAAGATGTTATAGCTCTTGCGCAGGTTGATCCGATTGTGGGGGATATTGAATATAATTTCAATAAAGCAAAATTATATATAGAGTGGGCAAATGAGTTAAAGCTCGGCGCAGTTGTGTTTCCTGAGCTTTTTTTAATGGGTTATCCCGTTTTTGATATTATAGACAGGTTTCCGAATATTGTCGAAAAAAATATCGAATATCTTGAAAAACTTGCAAAACTAACAGCCAAAACCAAAGTTTTAATAGGTTTTTGCGAGTTCAACCGTTTTTATATAGGGAAAAGATATTTCAATTCGGTTGCCGTTTTATCCGATAAAAAAATTGAAAAAATAATCAGGAAAACTCTGCTCCCTGTTTACAGCGAATTTAACGACGCCAGATATTTTCAATCTGCGGAATTTAACCCGAAAGACAGAATTGTTCAAATAGGAAATAATAAAGCCGCAATTGTAATATGCGAAGAAAACTGGGCGGATAAAGACTTTTTTGACACCCCCGTTTACGGGTTTGACCCGATTGACGAAATTGTTAAAACTCAAAAACCGGATTTAATAATAAACTGTTCTTCTTCCCCCACACGTGCCAAAAAAGAACAGCTTTTAAACAATATGCTCTCTTTTGTAAGCAAGAAGCATAAAACCCCCATTTGTTACGTAAATCAGGTTGGGGCGATTGACAATATTACTTTTTTAGGTTCTTCAAGGTGTTATGATTCAAACGGGAAACTTATTGCGAGAGCAAAATCTTTTGAAGAACAGTTTTTTCTTTTTCAACCCCCTTCAAAAAACCCGCAAAAAAATAACGTAAACATTATTTTTCCCCTTCCTACGGGCTTAGAGCAAAGTTTAAACGAGCAAAAAGCCTTTTCTCTCGATTATGAACCTGATTTAGAAAGAACTTATCTTTTAATTATTAACTCGATAAGAGATTATTTTTCTAAAAACGGCTTTAAAAGAGCGGTTTTAGGGGTTTCGGGCGGGCTTGATTCTTCGGTTTGTGCGGTTTTGCTATCTGACGCCTTAGGAAATAAAAACGTTTATGCAATTTCCATGCCCTCAAAAATTACAAGCATGGAAAGTAAAACGGACGCCGAAGAGCTTTGCAAAAACTTGGGGGTTAATTATCTTGAAATACCTATTGAAAGCATGGTAAACGAATCTTTTGGGACATTTAATAAAGTCTTTGGCGAAGTCGAAAAAAATTGGGAAGGAAGATTTCAAAAACCCTTAACAATGGATAATATTCAGGCAAGAAGCCGAGCCATGATTCTTTGGGGCATATCAAACGAATTTTCAGAGGTCATCCCCATTGCAACCAGCGATAAGTCCGAGCTTTATATGGGCTATGCGACAATAAACGGCGATATGTCGGGCGGGTTTGCGCCGATTGCCGATGTTACCAAGACAAAACTTTTCGCACTTGCAAGGTGGCTTAATTCAAACAGAATCGAAAAAAATGTAATTCCGAGGTCTGTTTTAATGAAACGCCCAGGCGCCGAGCTTGCTATTGATGAAAAAACGGGCAAGCCTTTGTTGGCAGAGGATGCTCTTATGCCTTATGAATTTTTGGATGAAATTATTTGGAGAATTGAAAATCTTCACCAGACAAAAGACGAGATGTTGAAAGAGTGGTTTTTATACGAACAAAAAAATCCCGTTACAAACAAACAAAAATCGGAGTGGATTGATAAATTTTTCAGAAGGCTTCAAACTGCGCTTTTTAAATGGTCTATTATGCCCCCCTCTCCGATTGTGGACGCCCGCTCGATTAATAAAACCGAATACAACCAGCCTATAACATCAAAAATAAAATTTTATTAAGATATTACTCGATAAAGAATATTTAATTGTAAAAAATTTGTATAACCCTTATGTTGAGTGTATAATTTTGGTGTAGTATCATGCGGACTTAGCAGGAGTGATGGCAATAAAATTAAAACATTGCATACCTATTTTATTGGCTTTTTGCGTTTTAATCACGCAAAACCCATCCCATGCGCTTGATTTCAAATTGCCTTTTTTAAAGAAACATAAACAAAAACAGGAAAAAGTTATTCAAGATGGGCTTTTTTCCGATTCCGAACCGGTAGAAGAAAATATTGAAAATAATATAAAAGAAGATGGCGCAGACCCTGATAATTCCAATAAAAAGATTTCAAAAAAAGATAAAAATGTTAAAAAAAAGAAAAGATTTTTTAAAAACAGACAGAAAAGCACGCCCGAAAACACTATAAAAGAAAATGAAAGCGGGGAAAATGGTGCTTCTGCGGAGAATACGCCTTATATTGACGAAGGTGCGGAATCTGAAATTAATTCGGAAAACGAAATAAATTCTCTTAATGCAACGGAAATTGAAGAGCCCCTTGACGATAATATTGTTTATGTTGAAAACCTTGAAATTTTGGGAAATAACATAACCGACACCTCTCTTTTAAAAGCGGTGATTTCAACCGGAGAAGGGCATATATATGACAGAAAAGCAATTACGAAAGATTTGAATAACATCTATGCTATGGGATATTTTACCCAAAATATTCGCGCTGTCCCTATTAAACTCGATGACGGAAATGTGCGGTTGAGAATCGTAGTTGAAGAAAACCCTCCCATAACGGGCTTTACGATTGTCGGCAACAATTCCGTTCCCACGGGTGATATCATGGAAATTTTATCTTCGCTTGAAGAAAAACCGCAAAATATAATTGAATTAAATCAAGCAATTGAAAGGATTCAAGACCTTTACGCTTCAAGAGGCTATATTTTAGCAAGAGTAACCGATATGACAGACGATCCGGACGGAGTTATTAACCTTAAAATAAACGAGGGGATAATCGGCAATATAAATGTTGTCGGCAACCACAAAACAAAAGATTTTATTGTAAAAAGAAATATTTTATCCTCAACGGGCGAAGTTTACAACGAAAATATTTTGCGTTCCGATATTATGCGCCTTATGGGCACACAGGCGTTTAAAGATGTTCAAAGGGATATCGTTTTAAACGAGCAAACGGGGCTGTATGACATCACAATTAATCTTGAAGAACAAAGAAGCGCAAGGATTTCAATAGGTGCGGGGGTTGATTCAAGTTCGGGATTTTTCGGCTCTGTCGGGTTTGGTGAAAACAACTTTAGGGGACTCGGGCAAAAAATTAACTTGAACCTCATGGGGGGAACCGGTATCCTCATGAATGACAACAGTATTTTGCACCGTGCAAACTGGCAGGCGGAGTTGTCATTTTTTGAACCTCATTTTAAAAAAGAAAATCAGTCTTTAGGGTTTAAAGCTTTTTTGAGAAATTTTGGAAGCTATCAAGTGCCTTTAGCTGTTGAAAAACGTTACGGCGGCGATATAACTTTAGCTAAGGTTTTTGAAAAATATCCGAGGTTAACGGGAAGCGTTTCTTTAGGGGCGGAAAATGTCGATTTAAGCGAAGGAGATTACCCCGAAATTCATAATTTGTTTGCTTCTCGCGGGCTTTCAATGGCGCAGAGGGAAAACCAGCTTGACGGCGGGTTTTATTTAAGGGCAATACCCGCAATTGTCTATGACACACGTGATAACCCGACAAACCCCCGCCACGGGCTAATTGCAAAAGTCAGTTTTGAAGAGGCTCTTGCGGTTTCGGGGTCTAACTCTTACGGTAAACTTGAAGGCATAATTAAAAAGTTTATCCCTGCGGGAAGAAAATCGTCATTTGTGGTTACGGCAAGAGGGGGCGGAGCCTTGCACGGCAATATTCCCGAATTTGCAATGTACACATTGGGCGGACCGTACAACATAAGAGGTTTCAATATTTCGGAAGTCGGTATGGGTGACGGGTATATGATGGGAAGTGTTGAATACAGGACTCCGATTCCCTTCATAGACAGACTGACTTCAAACACCTTTATAAACAATATAAGATTAGCCGCTTTTGTTGACGGGGGTAAAATATTCTCGCAATCTTTAACAGACAGAATATATGACCGTCCGGGATATGCAATCACGGCAGGCGCAGGACTTAGAATATTTATCCCGGGTATCGGGCCGATTAGTTTAGATTACGGCTTCCCTCTCACAAACACCAAAGGTTCAAGGAGCAGCGGTTTCTTTACGTTTGGCATGGGCGATATGCTCTAGGGAATTTAAAAATATCCAAACTTCCGATATTTGCCTACTCTCCCAAGGGTTTTGGGGATGGGGGTGCCGGTTATTCTATGAGGGTCATATAAACGGTAAAGAATCCAAATTAAAATGGTTTTTAATGGGCTAATCAATAAAACCGCCTAATACGAAGGCACAATGGGTGATAATCCTATAAAATTTTCTCAGAAAAAAACGTATGTTTTGGAAGTTATAACGGCATTCCTTTTGAATTAAAGTTCAAGCACAATCTTTTTAAACCCTATTGTTTTAAAAGGAACAATAAGGAAGTAAAATTACTTTCCCCCGGGGCTCAAAAATTCCTGATGATGACGCTGTTAAAGGTAACGAATTTGCTAAGCTTTAATATTCCGATTGGCAAAGCAAACAGGCTGAGGCAATAATGGATGGCTGCCTTTAAGTTGATTGCTGACATTAAATGTCAGCAATCAATCTTTATAAAGTTTTTTAATTAATATATCCGCAATTCTTTTAGAAGCATGCCCGTCGCCGTAAGGGTTTTGGGATTTTGCCATTGAACTGTAGAACTTTTTATCTGAAAGAAGTTTGCCAACCGTAGAAGTTATTTTTGAAATGTCTGCGCCGACAAGTTTAACCCCGCCAGATTCAACCGCCTCAGGTCTTTCCGTTTCATCCCTTAAGACAAGGACGGGAACGCCTAAGGAGGGGGCTTCCTCTTGAACCCCGCCGGAATCGGTCAGAATAATTTCGGCTTGTTTCATAAGCAAACAAAAAGGTTCATAATCAAGCGGTTCAATTAATTTGACCCGCTCAACTCCCTTTAGGTATTTTTCAACGGTATTTTTTACATTAGGGTTTGGATGAACAGGATATACAATTTCTGTATCCTTATGAGTGTTAACAATTTCAATTGCGGCTTTGCAGATATTTTCAAGGGGTTTGCCGAAATTTTCCCTTCTGTGAGATGTTAATAAGATTGTTTTTAAGTTTGGATTTAAACCTATATCAAGAGTTTTTTCAGAATTTTTTAGCGTATGAAAAAGAGCGTCTATTACTGTGTTTCCCGTTTCAAAAATGGTGTCTTTTGATTTAATCCCCGAATTTATAAGGTTTTGAATTGAACCTTTTGTGGGGCAAAAATGAAAGTCGGAAACAGAATCCGCAAGAACTCTGTTTATCTCTTCCGGAAAAGGATAATTTTTGTCAAAAGTTCTAAGTCCGGCTTCAACATGCGCTATGGGGACACGGGCGTAAAATGCGCTTAAAGAGGCGGCAAAAGCCGTTGTTGTATCGCCGTGGACTAAGACGACATCAGGCTTTACTTTCTCTAAAACTTCTTTCATTGAAAGTAAAATGTCCGAAGTTAAATTCCATAAATTTTGATTTTCTTTCATAAGGTTTAAATCAAAATCGGGTTTAATTTTAAAAAGGTTTAAGACTGAATCCAGCATTTGTCTGTGTTGTGCGGTCACAATAACAACCGGTTCAATTTCTTTCCTTTTTTGAAACTCTAAAACTACGGGCGCCATTTTAATCGCCTCGGGTCTTGTTCCAAAAACTGCCGCCGCTTTAATTTTTTTTGACATATTTTATTCTCTCATACAAACTAAAAGCCATACAAAAGCATGCGCTTAAAATAATATTATAAAATGTTGTTAAAAAACAGAGGGTAAAAATTATTTTTGATTTTATGTTTTTGTTTTTTTGACCCGTCAAGCTTTTATAACTATAAACAGCCGACTCAAACATAAGAATTGACGCACAGGCGCAAAGAGGAATATAAATTGAAATTTTATTAAAAAATAAACAGAAAATAAGCAGTGTGAAAAATTCAGTAAAAATAAAGTTTCTTTTTTTGCCCCCTATAGGTTTTATTCCGCCCGATATAAGCCCTCCGGTTGCCGCTATCATATTTGACAAGCCGGACAAAACGGAAGTTTTTTTAAAAGAATCCGAACTCGACGAAGCGCAAAAAGAGGTTATAACCACAGCAATTACAAAAGAAAGGGGGAGAAGAATTTTTAAATGTCCAAAGTCCGCAGACGCAGGATATTTAAAATTTTCAAGTCCGCTGTTTACGCTGATTAAATTTGATTTGTAAATAAAAGATACCGCACTTGCCCCTAAAACAGCCAAAAACGAAGCCGGAAAAACCTTTCCGATATGTTTTTTAATATAGTAAAAAATAACGGCTGTTAAAAGAGATATCACAATTGAAAACTCATCCGCCGTATATAATAAAGGGTTTTGAAGGGGGTCTTGCAGAGATGAAAACATTAAGTTTAAAGAAGAATATGTTTTTTGATTTAAAACTAAAGGGAAGCAGAGAATGGCAACGCTTAAAAAAGCACCCGCCAAAAAGCCTTTTGAAGAAGATTTTTCCGCCCTAAAACAATTTTTTGGCATAAAGGACAAAAAGACAACTATAAATCCGCAAACAAAAGCAAGGGCAAAGAGAGTTTCGCTTTTTCCGCCAAGATATGAGTTTGCTGCCCCGAAAATAAGCGCAATCTGGGGGCATAGCCCAAAAAGCCCGCCCTTTAATATTAAACTTATATTAAAAAATGAAGAAATAAGCGCACCAAAAAGAGCCGTGTAGGCGCCATATCCTGTTATTACGCCCAAAGTCAAAAGGCTTGGAATTATGTCAAAGCCCTCTTTCAGGCTGTTATTAAATAGTTTTTTTATTCCGTTCATTTAAAAATTTTTATTTTTGTATTACAATGCGATTATAGCAAAAATGTCGGAGTTTTTGAAGAAGATGACTAATCAAACGTATACCGGTGCCGAAATACTTTTAAAATCCCTTGTGGAAGAGGGTGTCAAAGAAATTTTCGGATATCCGGGCGGGGTCATATTAACCGTCTATGACGCTTTATATAAACAAAACGATATAAAACACTACCTTGTAAGGCATGAACAGGCGGCTGTCCATGCGGCGGAAGGATATGCAAGAGTTACGGGAAAACCGGGCGTTGCCCTTGTAACCTCGGGCCCCGGCGCATGCAACACCGTAACGGGAATTGCAAATGCTTATTATGACGGATATCCGATTGTTGTGTTAACGGGGCAAGTCGGGCTTAGTCAAATAGGTAATGATGCCTTTCAGGAAGCGGACGTTGTGGGCATTACACGCTCTTGCTGCAAACACAACTATCTTGTAAAAGATGTTAAAGACTTGCAAAGAATTATAAAAGAGGCTTTTCATATTGCAACAACAGGAAAACCGGGGCCGGTTGTCGTTGATATTCCAAAAGATATCTTAACTCAAAAAACAGTTTTTGATTACCCCAAAACCGTTAAACTGGCGGGATATAACCCTAATTACAAAGGGCACCCGATTCAAATTTCGAAGGCGCTTAAAATGCTGTCTGAGGCTCACCGTCCGATTATTATCTCCGGCGGCGGAGTTTTAAATTCGGGGGCATGCGATGAACTTTTAAAAGTTGCAAATATGCTTAAAATTCCTGTTGCGCATACCCTCATGGGAACAGGAACATTTCCTTTTGATTCTCCTCTTGACCTTGGAATGCTCGGTATGCACGGGAATTTTTGGGCAAATCAGGCGGTATCTCATGCTGATGTTATTTTTGCGCTCGGCACAAGGTTTAACGACCGTATTACGGGATGTTTAAAACGTTTTGCGAGGGATGCGCATGTTATTCATGTAGATATTGACCCCTGTTCCATATCAAAAAACGTTAAAGTCGATATTCCTATCGTAGGGGATATAAAGAATGTCTTATCAGGCATGATAAGCGAATTTGAAAAAACTTTCCCCTATATTTATATTGACGATAAAAATAAATGGCTTGAGCAGATTAATGTTTGGCGTGAGAAACGTGTTGCTCCTCCTTCTTTTCAAGACAAACTTTCGTCTGTTACGGTTATTAACAAACTCTATGAAATGACAAAGCAATTTAACCCGATTGTATGTACCGAAGTGGGGCAGCACCAAATGTGGACGGCACAGCTTTTTAAATTTAGAGAGCCTAGGAAATTTGTAACCTCAGGGGGGCTCGGCACAATGGGGTTCGGTTTTCCCGCCGCTATGGGCGCATGCGCTGCTAAACCGGAGCAGCTTGTTTTAAACATTGCAGGCGACGGCTCCATTCAGATGAACATACAAGAGCTTGCAACATGTGTTGATTACGGGTTTAAGGTAATTAACTGTGTTATGGATAACGGATATTTGGGCATGGTGCGCCAATGGCAAGAAAAACTTTTTGATAAACATTATTCTCAAACAAAAATTTCGCACCCTGATTTTGTTAAATTAGCGGAAGCTTACGGAGCTTGCGGGATTAAGGTTGAAAAAGAGGAAGAAATTGAACCTGCGGTTAAAAAAGCGCTTGAATCAAATGCGCCGGTTATAATAGATTTTGTGGTTGAAAGTTATGAAATGGTTTATCCGTGGGTGTTGGCGGGCGAGCCCTTAACAAAAGTGCTTCTGTCAAATGAATGTTAAAAGATTGGATGTAGGTAATGGGAAGTTTTCATATAGTGTCAATTTTAGTTTCAAACGAAGCGGGTGTATTATCAAGAATAGTAGACCTTTTTTCGGGGCGTGGCTATAACATAGAAAGCTTAACCGTTGCTCCTGCGATAGACAGGCTTTATTCCAGAGTAACAATAGTAACCGAGGGGGATGAAGCGGCAATCGAGCAAATAAATAAACAGCTGAACAGAATTATTCCCGTTATCAAAGTTGCCGACCTTAATATTCAGGAATCTTTAGAGAGAGAACTTGCGCTTATTAAGATTCAGGTTAAAGATGAAGAAAAAGGCGATATGTTAAGAATTGCGGAAGCCTCCGGCGCTAAGATAATTGATGTTGTTGACAAAAACTATATTTTTCTTGCAACAGGCGATGAAAAACAAATTCAAGCTCTTGTTGAAATGGTTCGCCCATATAACGTTAAAGAGTTTATAAGAAGCGGGAAAGTTGCAATTTCAAGGACAAACTACTTTACAAATATAAAAAACAGCTAATAGTTAGTTGTTAACAGAGCTTTGGTCTTTTTTAATAAAGTCGCATAAAACTTCGAGGCGTTTATCTTCCGTAGCGTCTATAAGCTCTTGAATTTCTTTAAATTTTTTAAGTTTAAATCCGGTTTCGGCAATGACAACACAATCGTTGCAGAGCCTGTATTTCCCATATTGAATACTGCCGGCGAGAGTTTTGTTTTCTCCGCAGCAGGAACAATCAAAAAATTCTTCTTCAATCGAGGGATCTTCTTCGATGTCGTCAAGGTACATTATTCGAGCAATTTCTTGCATTTCTTTAACTATATCGTTTGGTTCCATAAAAATATCTTAACATAAAAAATCACAAAGAATGTAATTTGAAATCAAAATCCCTTTAACGGTTAATCTGTATTGCCCGTTTTCTTTTATAATATGCCCGCTTTTTTGGTATTTTTCAAGGATTTTTCCAAAATTTTCTTCAACTAAATTTGCTTTTACCCCTTCTTTTTTTCTGAACCCCAGAAATATTTTTTCTTCCAAAAGTTCTTTCTCGCCTAATTTATACTCTTCTTCTTTTAAATAAGGGTTTTCAAGATATTTTTTTATATTTTCGGTGTTTTTATATCTTATATTGTTTTCAAACCCTGACGATGAAACCCCAAAGCCGTAATAGGGGTTAAGGTTCCAATAATTTAAATTGTGTTTGGATATGTATTTTTCTCCTTTTGCAAAATTTGAAATTTCATAATGCAAAAAGCCCGCTTTGTTTAGCATTTCAACGCAAATTTCATACATTTTTGCCTGACGGTTTTCATCGGGCAAGTTTTTTGGGGGGAATTTTTTATAATAGGTTTTGTCTTCTATCTTGAGCCCGTAGGTTGAAACATGCTGTATATTGAGTTTTTTAACGGTTTCAATGTCTGATATAAAATTGTTTATATTCTGATTGGCAAGCCCGTACATTAAATCAACGCTTATATTGTTAAAACCGGCTTTTTGAGCCTCTCTAACAGCGTTAAATATTTCTTTTATGCTGTGGTTCCTTCCGATTTCGTTTAAAATTTTTTGGTTAAAAGTTTGTGCGCCTATGCTAAGCCTGTTAAAGCCGATTGATAAAAGCTTTTTAAAGTAATCATAATTTGCATCTTCCGGATTAACTTCAATTGTGAGCTCTGCGCTATCTTTAAAATTAAACTTTTTAACGATACGGCTGATTTCTTCCATCTTAAGTAAAGATGGGGTTCCGCCCCCTATATATAAGGTTTTTAGCTTTTCTTTTTTATATCTTGAATCAATTTCAATAAGAAGCGAATTTATGTATTTTTCCGTAAAATTCAGATTTATAAAAGAGGTAAAAGCGCAGTATTTACACTTTTTTCTGCAAAAGGGGATATGAACATAACAGTATTCAACCATAAATTTAATTTTAACAAATGCAAAAGAATTTAAAAAGGGGTTATAATTAAAATATGAAAACAAATATGGAAAGGGAAATTTTTTCCCAGAGCGAATTAACAGACATTATAAAAAACAAATATTTAATTAAAGATAATAACGGCTATAAAATAAATTTCGGCAGAAAAAAATTCGATTTTGAAGAGATTAAATTTATAGCGTCGGGCTCTTCTTATAACGCTTCAAGGCTGGGGCATAAATTTTTTGAAGCATATACCGAAAAAAGAGTGAGTTTTGAATATGCGTCTGAATTTATTTCAAATACGGGCAGAAAAATAAAAAAAGACACCTTATACTGTTTTGTGAGCCAATCCGGCGAAACATACGACACAAGGCGTGCGCTTGATATTATAAAAAATGAAGGAGGAAAAACTTTAGGGGTTGTTAATAATTCAAATTCCGCCATATATAACGCTTGCGATTATAAAATTGACATGCTCGCAGGAAAAGAAAATTCAATTGCTGCGACAAAGTCTTTTCTTGCGGGGGTAATTTGTCTGTGGCTTTTTGCGCACCTTTACTCAAACTTAACCGTTGATTATTTCACATCTCTTGAAGAGTGTAAACTCGCAATTGACGACATTTTAAGCAGCCGAAAAGATATTGATTCCATTGCACGGATAATATCAAAAAAAGAGAAGCTCTCTTTAATCGGATACAACTACGGCTATATTTTAGCCAAAGAAGGCGCGCTTAAAATAAAAGAAACATCATACATTGATACGGCAGCATACCCCACGGGCGAATTTTTACACGGGCACACGGCTGTTTTAAACAAAAATAAAACCCTTATTGAAATTGTTTCGAACGGTTCGGATTTTGAAGAGAACACTCTTAAAAAAATAAAAAATGATTTTAACCCCGAAATTATATGTATAACAGATAAAGAAACGGAGGAGAAAAACACAATAAAATTTAAACCCTATAAGTATGACATATCAAAAATTTGCGCAATAACAGTTATATTACAGCTTCTTGCCTTAAAAACGGCAATTTTAACGGGGGCGGACGTTGATAAACCTTTAGGGTTAAATAAGGTTGTAAAAGACACAGCAAGATAAAATTTGAAACTAACGCTTGCTGCGATACATTTATTTAAAGCTATAAAAATCGGTTAAATTTTTGAAAACAGCCCTTTATAAATTTTTGCGCCTTAAAATCTTAATTTTCAAGATATTTTTCTTCTATGGATTTAGCGGGGTTCAGCCCGAATTCTTTAAGCCTTTCAACTTGCCCGATTAAGCCGCCCTGCCCTTTTGCGGTTTTAAAGACCTCGTCAAATTTTTTTCTTACCGTTTCAAAAGAAGTTTGGACCCCCTCTATTTTTTGAACAAGAGTAACACATTTATCATATATCCCTTCGCCCAATTTTGTAATGTCTTTTATGTTTTCATACTGGTTTTTTTGCGCCCAGGAATATTTTATTGTCCTTAAAGTGGCAAGAAGGGTGGAGGGACCGGCTATAATTATATTTTGTTTAAGAGCATGCTCAATCAGCTTTGGCTCTGCGTAAATATAAGTAAGAGGATATTCAAAAGGTATAAACATAATTGTAAAGTCGGGGGTAAAGAGCCCTTCTAAGTTGTTATATTTGTTGCTCAATTCTTTTATACGGTCGTAAACATCGTTATAAAATGCCTTAAGGCTTTTTTCTTCCTGATTTTCAAGATAGTTCATAAATTCGCTCAATGAAGCTTTTGAATCAACAACAATGCTTTTTGTGCCCTCTGACAGATAAATAACGGCGTCGACGATTTTTGCGCTGCCGCTTCCGTCAAGCGGAGTGAAACTCACTTGAGTTTCGTAGTTTCCTGTTTTTGGGTTTTCTTTTTTATCAACCAATCCGGAAGATTTTAAAAGTTTTTCTAAAATCATCTCGCCCATTGTGCCTCTGAATTTTGAATTTTGACTTATTGCGCTTGATAATTTTTCCGTTTGAATACATTGCATTTGGTTTTGTTTAACAAGATCCTCGATTTTTTCTTTAATTGTTTGAGCGTTTATGTTGCCATCTTCATTTGCTTTTTCAACCTTTGATTGAAATTCTTTTATCCTCTCTTTCAGGGGTGCTAAAAAACTTTCAAGAGAGTTTTTGTTTTGTTCCTGCAAATTTTTTTGTTTTTCAATTAAAACTTCGTTTGCACTTTTTGCAAATTCGTTTTTAATTAGCTCAAGAAGATTATTTTCGTTTGTTTTTATGGTTTCAAGCCCCTCTAATTTTGTTTTTAGGGCGTAAGCTTCTTTTTGCGCCTCAATTTTTTCCCCCTTTTCAAATTCTATTTTTTTATTCAAAAAACTCCCGCAGATAAGCGCACCAAAGATGAAGCTTAAAACCGATGATAAAATTGTTATATTCAATAAACCCCCTTTTTTAAATTAAAAGGGGTTTTAAACCCCTTTTAATTGGGCGATACAGGACTTGAACCTGTGACCCCCACAATGTCGATGTGATACTCTACCAACTGAGCTAATCGCCCTTATTTCCATGACATAATATCATAAAAATAAAAAAATGTTAAATTTTTCCAAACAAGTCATAATCGGAATAAGAAATAACCTCAACGTCATATATATCCCCGGGCGTCAAATGTTTTTTTGTTTTTATATATATCAGCCCGTCAATTTCGGGTGCGTCTTTATAAGTTCTTGCCGTAACAACCCCGTTTGATTGTATACTTTCAATAATAGAGGGGATTTTTTTCCCGACAAGAGCCGAATTTATTTTGTTCGATATTTCTTTTTGCAGGGTTAAAATTTTGTCCCGTCTTTTTTGTTTAATTCTTTTTGGAACCTGAGGTTTAAGGCTGTATGCGCAGGTACCTTTTTCTTTTGAAAATTCAAAAACGCCGAGGCGGTCAAATTTTGTTTTTTCAACAAAATTATAAAGGTGTTCAAAATGTTTTTCTTCTTCCGTCGGATATCCTGTTATTAAGGTTGTTCTGACGGCAAGGTTTTCAATTTTATCTCTTAAATTTGAAACAAATTCATATCCGTCAATAACAGGGCGCCTCATGGCTTTTAAAATGTCGGGGTGTGAGTGTTGCAAGGGGATATCTAAATATTTTACCACTTTGTCTATTTTAGAATAAGCTTCAATTAAGCCTTTTGTAAAATTAATCGGATATGTATATAAAACCCTTATCCAACCCAAGTCTTTAATTTTATCCAGCTCATATAAAAGTTTATCAAGCGAAGGTTTTTTGTAAAGGTCAATTCCGTAGTTTGATGTGTCCTGTGCTATCAGGACAATTTCGTTCACCCCTTTTTTAACAAGGCTCTTTGCTTCGTCAACTATATTTTCAATTGGTCTTGAAATGTATTTTCCCCTGAGTTTTGGAATAATACAGTATCCGCACTTATAATCGCACCCTTCGGCAATTTTTATATAAGAGCTTGCCCCCACGGTTATTTGCGCTCTTTCGATATCTTCAAAATATTTGCAAACGGGGTTTTTGCTGACATAGTAAAACTCTTTTTTTGTGTTTATCAAATCGGCTATTTTATCAATGTCTGATGTGCCGACAAACCCCCATGCCTCCTGTATTAATTTTTTCAAATGTTTTTGGTGTTTTTGGGCAAGACATCCTGTTATAATAACTTTTTTGCCCTGTTCAATCATATCAAAAATGCTTCTTACGCTTTCTTCTTCCGCATCAAATATAAAAGAACAGGTGTTGACTATAACATATTCTATATCGGGATTATTAACATCAAGCGAAACGCTAAACCCCATTTGAGTTAATTTTCCCGCCATAAGTTCTGTATCAATTAAGTTTTTGGCACACCCGTGATGAACGATTCCGATAGTTGTCATAGAAAGATTTTACCATAAAACCCTTTGGGGTAAAAGTACTTTAAAAAACCTAAAAACACAATGTTTTATTGATATTTAAGAAAAAATTATTAATATAAACTATTATGATGAGATATTTTATATTAATTTTATCTTTGTTTTTCTTTGCTATGCCCTCTTTTGCGTCGCTTGACGATAACCTTGATTATGATTTTATAAATAACGCATTTCAAGGGCAAAAACCCGTTACAAATCAAGAGTTTGAAAACGTAATGAAACAGTATGAAAAGCCGAAGGAAGGGTTTTTTACCAAGGTTTATAAATTTTTTGATAAGGACAAAGTTAAATATGACGAAGCATTTAAAACAAGGTATGAAAGCCCTGATAATCAGCCTTTGAGGATAAAAGACATTCCCGAGGAAAAACCCACTGTTTTGATTTCAACAAATGCTGTGGATTCGTTTGGAAATATCGTTGCTGCCGGTTATTATCAAGTTCTTTTTAAAGAAGAAGAAGGCAAATATTATATAGAATTGCTTCAGGGTGCTAATAATAAAATTGCAAAACTTAAAGCAAAAAAAATTGATGAAGACGAGTGTGCGGAAACCATTGTATACGGCAGAGCGCAAGCCTTAGACAACGGATACATAAAGGTTATTTATTCAAACCTCGATCTTACGCTTTTGGGTTTTCTAAAAGTTAAAGGTGCCGATTATTCCGATTTTGAACCTTTATATTGATAAAACCTTTAGTTTTTGATATTATCGTTCTGTTATTAAATAAGGTAAATCTTATGATTAACGGGAAAAAAATAGTGGTTGTAATGCCCGCATACAATGCGGAGAAAACCCTTGAGGATACTTATAATGACATATACAAGGGGTTTGTCGATAAAATTATTCTTGTGGATGACAATTCATCGGATAATACAAAGGAAGTATCCAAAAAGCTTGGAATTATCACTATTGTTCATAAAAAGAATCTCGGATACGGGGGCAACCAAAAATCCTGCTATCTTGCCGCCCTAAAAGAAGGCGCCGACATTGTAATTATGGTTCATCCGGATTACCAATATACTCCAAAGCTTGTTCCCGCAATGGCTTCAATGATAGCATTCGGCGAATATGACGCTGTTATTGCTTCAAGAATGCTCACAAATTCCGCACTTAAAGGCGGAATGCCCCTTTATAAATTTATTGCAAATAAATGCCTTACTTTATTTCAAAATGTTTTTATGTCTCAAAATTTATCCGAATATCATACGGGGTTCAGAGCTTTTAGCAAGGATATCCTTTCAACTTTGCCATTAAAAGAGTGTGATAACGATTTTGTTTTTGATAATGAAATGCTCGCTTTAACTTTTTATCACGGGTTTTCTGTGGGTGAAATTTCTTGTCCTACAAAATATTTTCCGGAAGCCAGCTCAATTAACTTGAAACGTTCAATAAAATACGGTTTCGGGGTTTTAAGAGTCAGCGTTACATACCTTTTAGCAAGGCTTTCCATTTATAAATCAAAAATATTTAAAAAAGGCGCAAGAAGGCTTAATATGGATGATGAGATTGAATACTACCACCATGATTAATTTCCTTCAGGGTAATAAAATCAAAATTAAAGAAGTTTTACTTTTTATTGTGGAAGTTAAATTTGATACTGTGTATTTGCATTAAATATTTTTTTAATTCGCCTATATTCTCATTTTCTTGCACAAGGTCTTTTCCCGTTTTTCTGCTTATTCCGTCTATTGTTTTTTGGAACCCCGTTTTTTCGCCCAATAAAAGATTTACGAGGTGGTCGAGGTTGTTTGCGCCAAGGTGGGAATAAGAAGCTAAAATTTCTTTTTCCGTTTTTCCGACTTCAAATTTATATAAAAACCTTGCGGTTTGAATGTCATTTATTGTAATGTTTACTCTTCCGTACTGGTGAGGCGTATACATAATGTCCTCAATGTTTGGCGAATGCCCAAGACCGATTGCATGCCCTACTTCATGTAAAATAGTGTGATAAACCTCATTTTCGTCCATATACCTTTGATGAATAATTCCGTCGGACAATCCGATGTTAACTTCTGCGGAAAAATATCTTCCAAGTTCGTCATAATTAAATTGACAATTTCCTAAAGACTTTCTGTCTACCCTTTTCCATTCAAGGTTTATATGCGAATCGTTTAAATTTGTAACAAAATTAAACGTAACCATGCCCGATAGCGCCGATTGCCACGTATTAAAAGCATTTTGAACCATTTGGCGATATTTATACCCTTCCGCTTCGCTTGATGATTTATACCACCTGAAAGGCGCAATATAAACGCACAAAGGCATTAAACTTTGGGGCCACCTTGATAATCGCCCCGATTTGGATAAACAGTGTTGCAGATAGGTTTTTTGCATTTTAATAAAAATTATAGCATAATATATAGACAAGTTAAATTAAAAGGAAAATAAAATTATGAATATGATTCAGATGATGCAGCAGGCGCAGAAAATGCAAAAGCGCTTAAAAGAGGTTCAAGACGAACTTTCAAACACCGAAATATCGGGCAAAAGCTCAGGAGATGCTGTTGAAGTTGTTTTGAACGGTCAATCAAAGTTTTTAAAAATTAAACTTACAAAAAAAGCGGTTAACCCCGAAAACCCTGAAGCCGTTGACGATGAAACAATTGAATTGCTCGAAGATTTAATTACTCAAGCTATGAACAATGCGCAAGACGCTGCGCAAAGCACAATGGAGGCAAAGATGAAATCTGTTACGGGCGGAATTAATATTCCGGGATTGTTTTAATGGAATATACAAAGCCTCTTGCAAAGCTTATTGAATATTTTCAAAAATTGCCTTCAATAGGTCCTAAAACTGCCCAGAGGCTCGCTTTGCATATTATAAAAACAGACAAAAGCGAAGTTGAAGGTTTTGCTAATGCTATGATTGAGGCTAAAACAACCGTTAAATACTGCTCAGAATGTTTTAATATGTCCTCTTTAGACCCCTGTGAAATATGTTCATCAAATTCAAGAAACAACGATACAATTTGTGTTGTGGCAGAAACCAAAGATTTAATTGCAATTGAAAAAACCAATGAATATACGGGGCTGTACCATGTTTTGCAAGGGCTGATTTCTCCTCTTGACGGGATAGGCCCTGAAGATATTAAAGTTAAAGAACTTTTAAAAAGGGTTCATTCAAAAAATATTAAAGAGGTTATACTTGCTCTCAATCCTTCTGTTGAAGGGGAAGCAACCGCCCTTTATTTATCAAAACTTATAAAACCCTTTAAAATTAAGGTTTCAAGGATATCTTACGGAATCCCTATGGGCTCTGAGCTTGAATATACAGACGAATTAACCCTTATAAGAGCGCTTGAAACAAGAACGGAAGTTTAATTTCCCCCTTTCTTCGTGCTTCCCGCAATTTCTGAATCAATCCTCAAAAAGACGGGATGAATTTCGTCTTTTGTGATTAATTTGCCGATTTTTAGCATATTATCTTTTATTTCGTCATATTTTATGCTGATGTCAAATTTAAGCTGAGCCGAGATATCTTTTGCAATGTTTGGACAAAAAGGCTCAATTAAAATCCCCGCTTTAACCATAAGGTTCAAAACAGTATATAAAACTTTTCCGCATTCTTCAAGTTTCCCCTCTTTTGCAAGTGTCCATGGGGCTTTGTCATTAACGTACCTGTTTGCTTCATCCGCCAAAGAGATAATTTTTGAAGCAGCTGTTGAAATATCAAGATGATTAAATAAATTTAAAACTTCGCTGACTGTTTCTTTCGATTTATCAACAAGATCGGCGTTAACAAATTCTTCTTTTATCTCGCCGTCAAAATATTTAACGAGCATATTCAAGGTACGGTTTAAAAGGTTTCCTAAATTGTTTGCAAGATCGGCGTTTACTTTTTCTTTAAAATCTTCATCGGAATAGTTTCCGTCTTTTCCGCCCGTTGCAGACGTTGCCATAAAATATCTTAAGGCGTCCGGCGCTTTAAGATTGTACGCTTCCATAATGCTTTTTGGAGATATGACGTTTCCGGTTGATTTTGACATTTTACTTTTGTCAATCATAATCCAACCGTGGGCATATATCCCTTTTGGAAGCTCGACCCCCAGCGCCATAAGAATCCCAATCCAGTAAATTGAGTGGAATTTTAAAATGTCTTTTCCTATAACATGATAGTTAACGGGCCAAAAATCGACAAAATTTTGCCCGCAATTTCCTTTTGTGTCATATCCCAGCGCAGTTATATAATTTGAAAGCGCATCAATCCAAACGTATATGACTTGTGTCGGGTCGGATTTAACTTCTATTCCCCATTCGACATTTGTCTTTGCTCTTGAAACGGATATATCTTCTATATTTTCAAGCTGGTTTAAGACTTCCGCCGCTCTGAAAGAAGGCAGGATAAAATCGGGGGTTTCTTTGATATGCTTAATAATCGCATCTTTATATTTTGTGAGCTTAAAGAAATAGTTTTCTTCTTCGACAACTTCAGGCTTTTTGTTGTGAACAGGGCAAAAGCCCTTTTCATCAAGGTCTTTATCCGCTAAGAAGGACTCACACCCCGCGCAATACAGCCCTTTGTATTTGTGCTTGTAAATATCCCCTTTTTCTAAAAGTTTTTCAAAAATATCCTGAACGACTTTTTTATGCTCAACATCGGTTGTTCTTATAAACTTTGAATATCCGATATCTAAAATTTCCCAGCTTTGAATAAAGGCGTTTGCGTTTTTGTCGCAAAGCTCTTTTGGGGATATATTAAGAGATTTAGCTGTTTTTTGGATTTTTATCCCATGTTCATCCGTGCCGGTTAAAAAGAAAGCTTTTTTGGCACGTTTTTTAAAATGTCTGAATATAATGTCGGTTAATATTTTTTCATAAGCATGCCCTATATGGGGCTCGCCGTTAACATAATCAATTGCGGTTGTAATTGAAAAATTTTCCATTCTTTATGGCTCCTGAAAACATGGACTTTTAAATTATATTTAAAATTAAGCGTCTAATCAAGAAAATATTTAAAACAGTTATTTCCCTATACAGAATTTATCGAAAATTCCGTTTAAAATCTCATCGTTTACGGCTTCTCCCGTTATTTCCCCAAGCGAGATTACGGCAGATTTTATATCAATGGAAATTAAATCCTGCAATTCATTGTTTTCTGTCCCGACAAGAGCGTTATTAATGTTATCAAGAGCCATATTCAAACTCTCCTGCTGTCTTTGATTTGTAACAAAATCAACGGAATCTATATCAACCGAAATCCCTTTTTGACATATAAGCTCTTTTAACCTGTCTATGTTTTCTCCGGTTACGGAGCTTACGGAAAGAGCATTTTCATAAGTTTTACCGCAAATGTCCGATTTTGTTGAAATTAAAATCGTTTGTTTATTTTGCGCAAGTTTAAATATTTCTTCGTCCTCTTTTGTAATTCCTTTTGTGCCGTCAAAAAGGAGCAAAACTATGTTTGAATCTTTAATTGCTGATTTTGCCTGTTCAATACCTATCGTTTCAACTTTGTCCGCTTCGTTTTCGGGTCTTATTCCCGCCGTATCGGTTAATGTTGTTAAAACCCCGTTTATTTCAAACGATTCGTTAATAATATCTCTTGTGGTGCCCGCAATGTCTGTTACAATTGCTCTGTTTAGGTTTAATAAGGCGTTAAAAAGAGAGGATTTTCCGACATTCGGCCGCCCCGCAACGGCAACTTTTATTCCTTCTCTTAATATGTTATGTGCGGCGGCATTTTTTAAAATATTTTCAATTTCATCTTTAAGCAAAGCGAGCGCCTCTTTAATTTTTTGATAAGGAACTTCTTCGACATCTTCCGGAAAATCAATCGAGGCGGTTATTTGAGATAAAATATCAATCAGCTTTCCTCTTATGTTTTTAACGGCAAAAGAAAGCGCACCCGATAAATTTGAGGCGTTTAACAACGCCGATTTTTCAGAGGTTGAATTTATTAAATCCATAACGGCTTCGGCTTCGGATAAGTCAAGCTTATGATTTAAAAATGCACGTTTTGTAAATTCCCCGCGGGAGGCGAGCCTTGCGCCCGCTTGCATAACAAGATTTAAAATTTTCTTTAATATGATAGGGGAGCCGTGGGTTTGGATTTCAAGGACATCTTCCCCCGTATAGCTTTTTGGGGATTTAAAATAAAGAACGATAACTTCGTCGATTTTTTGTCCCTTATCTTTTATCCAGCCGTGATTTAACATTTTAGGCTCAATTTTTTTATCAAAAATATTTTGTACAATATTTAAGGCTTTTTCCCCCGAAACCCTTATAACGCCGATTCCTCCGATGGATAAGGGGGTTGAAATTGCACAAATTGTATCAAAAAAGTTACTCATAATTGTACATATTAACATGTTTATTATAAAATCAAAAGAAAAAGGATTATTTTAAGGAATATTTATGGATTTTACTATATTAACGATTGATTTTTTAAAGGTACTTGCGAACCTTGTGGGCAATTGGGGGCTTGCAATTATTCTTTTAACTTTAATTATCAGATTTGCTCTCTGGCCTGCTAATGTTTCGCAACAGCGTTCCATGAAAACCATGCAGCTGGTTCAGCCCAAAATTAAAATGATTCAGGAAAGATATAAGTCGGACCCTGAACTTATGCAAAGAAAGATGATGGAATTTTGGAAAGAAAATAAGGTTAACCCCATGGCGGGGTGCTTGCCTATGTTAATTCAGCTCCCGATTTTTATTCTTCTTTATTCGGCTTTAATGAGCCCTTCGTTTATAGAACAGGCGGGGAACGCCGATTTTCTTTTTGTAAAAAGACTTGACGCCACAATAAGAAGCAATGCGGGGTTATCGGGGGATGATAAATTTCAGGTTGACAAATATGCAAGGCTTCAGTCTGCAAAGTCTGCCGTTGTTTATTTAAAAGACGGCAAAACCCTTGATGATGTTAAAATAAGAGAGCCTCAAAAGGCGGTTGTCATTCAGGGGGAAGTTACCCCGGGCGAACCGATTGATTTAAAATTTCGAATGGACAGCTTAAATCTTAACTTTGAAACCCTTAATTCCGTTTTAAAGGCTGATGTTAAGGTTTCAAACGCTCAAACGAGAGAAACGGAAAATGTTGTGTTTGAAAGAAAAGGAGATATGCTTATTGCTCAGGTGCCGACGGTTAAAGCGGTTGAAGCAATTCATTATGACGTTATAGCACTTCTTGTTCTTTTTGTCGGAACAATGATTTTTATGCAAAAAGTTATGATGGCTCAAACAAAAACTTCTCAGCAGGATCCTTCTCAAGCCGCCATACAAAAATCAATGACAACGATTATGCCCGTTATGATTACGATAACTTTTCTTTTTGTTCCGATTCCTGCCGGAGTTTTATTATATCTTGTAACATCGAACGTTTTTCAAATAATTCAAACTGTTGTTATTAACAAGCAAATGGAAAGGGAAGAAGAGATTAAAAAAGGGAAAAACCCCTCGGGCGCCGTTATAGATGTGAAAGTTGAGGAAAAGGACAAATAAAATGGTAAATACATTTGAAGGCAAATTGATTGCAAAAGAAACAGACAGGTTCTGTATCGTAATTTCAAGATTTAATGACTTTATAGGTTCAAAGCTTTTATCGGGTGCAATTGATGCCTTTATAAGGCATGGCGTTAAAGAAGATAATATTGATGTCATTTGGGTGCCCGGAGCATTTGAAATTCCTCTTTTTTGTAAAAAAGCCGCAAAGAAAGGATACAGCGCAATAGTGGCGCTTGGCGCAATTATAAAGGGTTCAACCCCCCATTTTGATTATGTTGCCGCAGAGTTATCAAAAGGGATTGCGAACGTATCTCTCAAAGAAGATATACCCGTTATGTTCGGGGTTTTAACCACGGATAATATAGAACAGGCAATTGAACGTGCCGGCACAAAAGCGGGCAACAAAGGCTTTGAAGCGGCAAAGGCGGCTGTTGAGGTTGTCAATTTGATTGATGAAATGAAATAATTTTTTACATAGTTTTATCAACAATCGGGGCAAGTTTTTTCAATTTATTATACAACTCGCTAAATTGATTCGGATAAAGAGATTGAGCCCCGTCGCAAAGCGCACATTCCGGACAATTATGCACTTCTATCATCAATCCGTCCGTGCCTGCAGCAACCGATGCCAAAGACATGGGGGCGACCTTATCTCTTAAACCTGTTCCATGCGAGGGGTCTACAATAATCGGCAGGTGGCTTAATTTTTTAACAACGGGAATTGCACAAAGATCAAGAGTATTTCTTGTTGCGACCTCAAAAGTTCTTATTCCCCGCTCGCAAAGAATAACTTCTCTGTTTCCGCCCGATAAAATATATTCCGCCGCCATGAGCCATTCGTTAATTGTGGCGGACAGCCCCCTTTTTAACATAACCGGTTTTTCAATTTTGCTTAATTCTTTTAAAAGGTTAAAATTTTGCATATTCCTTGCGCCGACCTGTAAAATATCAACGTAATCCAAAAACATAGGTATTTGGCTTATTTCCATAATTTCTGATGTTATTGCGAGGTTATATTTATCCGCCGCTTCTCTTATTAATTTCAGCCCCTCCTCTCCGAGCCCCTGAAAAGCATAAGGAGAAGTCCTCGGTTTAAAGGCGCCCCCTCTGATAATTTTAACTCCGGTCTGAGCCATTAATTTTGCACATTCTTGAATTTGCTCTTTGTTTTCAATAGTGCATGGACCCGCTATCATTCCGACATGCCCGCCGCCGAATTTTTCATTGTTAACTTCAATTACCGTATCTTCATTTTTAAATATTCTTGAAACAAGCTTATAGCTTGAAGAAATTTTTATAACTTCTTTAACGCCCTCTAAAAGCTCTATATCTCTCGGGTCAATTACGTTTCCGCCAACAGCGCCTATAACCGTGTGCATTTCCCCTTTTGAAATATGTGCGCCAAACCCCTTTGATTTTAAAAATTCGGCAACTTTATTAACATTTTCTTCGCTCGCCCCGTGGCGCATAACTACAAGCATTTTTCCTCACTTTCAAATTGATTTTATCATTAAAAAAATTATTATGCTAGAATAAAGTTATCATGCCTCATTTTTTAATTCAAAAAAGCTGTATTGAAAACGGATATATCTTCTTAAAAGATAAAGAAGCAATATTTCATCTTGCGCAATCTTTAAGGGTTAAAACGGGAGAAATTATTAAATTTATTGATGAAGAAGAGAATGTTTATCAAACGGAAATTGAACAAATTATAAAATATGAAATAAAAGGAAAAATTTTATCTTCAAATAAATCTTTAAGAAAGCTTGATATTAACCTTTGTGTCTTAATTTCAATTTTAAAACCGGAAGCGATGAACCTGGCAATTCAAAACGCCGTGCAGTTAGGAGCAAAAGAGATTTATACCGTATATTCAAATAATTGCGCAGTGAACAAAAATTCCATATTGAATAAAGCAAAAAAGTGGGAGAAAATAGGATACGAGAGTTTTAAACAGTGCGAACGGGCTGATATGCCAAAAGTGTTTGAAGCCATGACTTTCGATGAAATTTTTTCAAAATTTAAAAAAGAAAATATAATTATTTTTGCGGAAAAAAATGGTAAATTAACTATAAAAGATGCAGTTAAAAACCTTATAAAAAAAGAAAAAATCCTTCTTGTTTTCGGGCCTGAGGGCGGGTTTTCAGACGCAGAATTTAAAAAATTCCAAGACGGCAATTTCAAGCTTGCCACTTTGGGAAAATTAATTTTAAAAGCGCCAAATGCTGTAACGGCGGGGCTTTTTGGGGTTGAACAATGGATGACACCGTAATTAATAAAATTAAACCGTTTTTAGAAGGCAAGGAAGCCTGTCTTGTCGGGGGTTATTTAAGAGAAAAGCTTGCGGGGAAAACCTCTTTTGACCGTGACATTACAATTAAAGCAAAAGATTTCCGCTTGAAATTTTTATGTCAAAAAATCGCAGATGATACGGGGGGGAGCTTTGTTGAGCTTGATTCCGATTTTGAGATATACAGGGTTATTTGGGGAAAAGATTATGCCGATTTTGCAAGAATGGCAAATGATGATATTGATTTCGATATCGAAAGGCGTGATTTTACAATAAATTCGATATTGTATGATATAAATAACGATAAAATAATTGATAAAGCCAACGGGCGAAAAGATTTCGAAAATAAAATAATAAAAACGGTCAAATTGTCAAATTTATCGGATGACCCTTTAAGAACGCTGCGGGCTTTCAGATTTCAAGCGGAATTAGGCTTTGAAATTGACCCTCCAATTAAAGAATTTATAAAAAAATGCGGAAATGAAATCTTAAAATGTGCGCCGGAGCGTTTGAATCAAGAAATAATTAAAATGTTTTCGGGCGCATACATTGTTAAAGCACTTCTTGAAGCGGACGAAACGGGAATGTTGGAAATCTTGTTCCCCGTATTTTTTGAAATTAAAAAAATACCTCCCAATTCTCATCACCATCTTGATTTATTTCATCATCTCATTGAAACGGTTTCTTATGTGAGAATTGATAAACCCGAGTTAAAGCTGGCGGCTTTTTTACATGACATAGCAAAACCCGATTGCTGGACAATCGACAAAACGGAAAATCCGCCAAGACATAGATTTATCGGACATGATGAACTTGGCGGGGAAAAAGTTATCCCCATATTAAAAAAGCTTAAATTTTCAAACAAGCAGATTGAGTATATTTCAAAAATGATTAAATACCATATTTACCCCTCTGCTCTTATGTCCCAACCTGAAAGAACAGAAAGGGGAATTATAAGGTTTATAAAAAAAATAGGAGAGGATGTCCCCGATTTGATTGAGCTTGCCCGTGCAGACAGATTGAGCGCGAGGGGAGAGGCGGTAAGCGATGAAATTGTTGAAAAAAATTTAAAAAATTTGGAAACTCTTTTGATTGAGTATGAAAATATTTATCCGAAATTAAAAAAGCTCCCGAAATTAATTGACGGGCATAAAATCATGGAAATTCTAAACATTCCGCCTTCTCCTTTATTAAAGGATATAATCAATGAAATTAAAGACTTGCAGCTTGAAGGAAAGATTTCTTCAGAGATTGAAGCGGTTGAATTTATAGAGAAAAAATATCTGAAGCAGACGGGTTTTGATAAATAAATCATGCTGTCTTAAACCGAGAAGATGTCTTTAATATCTTGAAAGGTAAGAGTTTTTGCAATGTTCCTGTCAACAGAGATAACGGAATCTACAAGAGAGCGTTTTTTAGATTTTAAACGCTGAATTTTTTCTTCTACCGTGCCTTTTGTAATTAATCTATAAACAAAAACTTTTTTGGTTTGTCCGATTCTATATGCTCTATCTGTTGCCTGATCCTCTACAGCAGGGTTCCACCAAGGGTCATAGTGAATAACATAGTCTGCGCCTGTCAGGTTAAGCCCTGTTCCGCCCGCTTTCAAGGAAACAAGGAAAATAGGGATAGTAGGGTCAGTATTAAACTTCTCAACAACTTTTTGTCTGTCTTTTGTTGTGCCCGAGAGATATTCATGTTTAATCCCTTTTGTTTCAAGCCATGTTTTAATTATATCAAGCATTCCGACAAATTGGCTGAATAAAAGGATTCTGTGCCCTTCGGATATAATTTCTTCAAGCATTGATTGAAGATGTTCAAACTTTCCGCTTTCGTTTATTCCAAGAGTTCCTTCTTTGTCGTATAATCTGGGATGGCAACAGATTTGCCTTAACCTTAAAAGCGCCGAGAAAATTGACATTCTTGATTTTTCCAAACCCACCGTTTCAATTGATTTAAACAGTTCTTCTTTTGTTGAATCAAGAACTTGCAGGTAGAGGTCTTTTTGGTCGGGCGTAAGCTCGCAGTATGCAACAGATTCGATTTTGTCGGGCAAGTCTTTTGCGACATCTCTTTTCATTCTTCTTAAAATGAAAGGGAAAATCTGAGATTTTAAGCGTTTTTCAACCGTTTTATCCTCTTTTTCGACTATCGGATAAACGTACCTGTGGTTAAATTCGTTTGTATCAAACAAAAACCCCGGCATTAAAAAGTCAAACACGCTCCAAAGTTCTTCAAGCCTGTTTTCAATCGGAGTGCCCGAAAGTGCCAGCCTGTGTTTTGCTTTTAACATTTTAGAGGCTTTTGAGGTTTGGCTTTGAGCATTTTTAATATTTTGGGATTCGTCAAGAATAACGTATCTGAAATCAAATTTCTTAAGTTCGTCTATGTCGCGCCTTACAAGGGCGTAAGAGGTTATCACAACATCAAATTTGGGGATGTTAACAAAATTGTTTTTTCTCTCGGTTCCTGACAGTGTTAAAAATTTCAAATTGGGCGCAAATTTTTCAATTTCATTTTCCCAGTTAAACACAACCGATGTAGGGCAGATGACAAGCGTGGGCGCCTTGCCGTCTTTTTCTTTCGCTTTTTGAAGAAGAGTAAGGGTTTGAAGGGTTTTGCCAAGCCCCATATCGTCGGCAAGTATACCGTTCAATCCGTATTTATATAAAAACCAAAGCCAGCTGTACCCTTTTGATTGATATTCTCTTAAATTTGCAACCGTAGTTTTCGGAAGAGGAGTGTTTTCCATATTTGAAAATGTCGAAATCTCTTTCCAAAATTTTGAAAACTTTCTTGACATTTTCATTTTGACATTCATATTCTCCATTTCGGAAACTACGCCTGCCCTGTAAGTTTTAACGATGTATTTATCTTCATCGTTTTTATAAACATCATACGTGTTAAAAGATTTTAAAAGGGTAAACACGTTGTCAACAGGGAT
>CAYUWO010000008.1:0-12145 GCA_964448535.1 uncultured Gammaproteobacteria bacterium
TTAAATCAGAGGCCCCTATAGATAGGTTTTATGTTAAAAAGAATATGGATGAAATAAGGGAAAACAAAAGAAGAATAAAACGGGGAGAGGAACCGGATAAGTCATTGCCGATAGTGTTTTATGAAGAAGGCGGGTTTGCATGCTGCGCGTTTATAAATGAAAAAGAGAAGGAATTTTTGCTTGCATGCAGAGGCACGGAACCTTTGGATTATAGAGATTGGATAAGCGATTTTCAAATTGCATTAAAGAAAATGCCAAAAGAGTTTAAATATGCGTATGGTTTTATGAATAAATTAAAAGCAAAAGGCATATATTCAAAATATAAAGTAACCTTCACGGGACACTCCCTTGGCGGAGGGTTAGCGCAGATGTTAGCCGCAGTATATCATTGTCCTGCAATAACTTTTAATCCTGCTCCCGTAAAAGAGTTAGAAAAGAGCCTTAATGCGTTTTTAAAGGGTAAACATAAACCCCTCGTTGATTTCTATAACGTTCAATATCCTAACATTGTCAATTATTCTATCGAAAATGAAATTGTCCGAAGATTAAGCAAGGTAAGAGGGCTCAACAATATAGGCACTACATACATTATACCCGCAATAAGAACAAATTGGATAAAAGCCCATGTAAACCATGAGGCGTTGAATCTTGCCGAATGTTTTTCTGAAGAAGAATGGAAAAGTATGAGCACCAAAGAGAAAAAAGCGGCAAGGCGGGAATTTGATAAAATTGCGTATTACGAAAAGAAAAAAGCCGAAAAGATAGAAGTGGGAAAAATAAACACTGAAAAATACAAAAAACTTCAAGAACAACTTCGAAAACAAAAACAAATTCAAGAACGGAAAAATAAGCGGATAACAGCTAACCTTGCCTTGTTTGATATCTTGTATAACGATAGTCAATTTAATAGAATATTAAAAATTGTCAGCCGGCAAAAAGATTTCAAGAGCGAATCAGCATTCTTTGAAGCAATTCTGCCAAGAGAAAAAATCCTCTATAACGGGTTTGTTCTTAAACTCGGGGACGGAGAATACAACGAAATTGAATGCGACCCCTCATTAATTGATTTCACGGAAATTGCAGACCTTGTCAGAGATAATGAAACTCTTAAACTTAAATTAAAATATTCAAATAATTTGAGGTTTTTAACCGTATTCCCCAACAGCAAAGGAGTTAAAGAGGTTATAACCGTTAATTTTTATGATTACAAAATAACGGATAAAATCCCCAAAGAATGGATGGACATTCTGGGCGAACAGTTAGCCATAAAATTAAAACGGGCTTCTGACAATAAACACTGCGCAGACGGGTATTTTGAGCAGCAGCTTTTAGTAAATGCACCGGTTTGACTTTTAAAATGCTTTTTGAACAATTTCTTTTATGGTTTTAGCAAAAGAAGGGTTAAAAAAACAGGGTTCAAATTTGCCTGATGAAAGAGAATAATAAACCATTTCGACATTCTGCGTTTTAAAGAGTTTTGAAGCACAGAATGTGTAAACAACGGTTTGAAGGCTGTTTTTTGAATTTTTTGGGATTTCGTTTGTTTTCCAATCAAAAATGGTATATTTATCACCTGTTTTAATAACGGCGTCAAATCTGCCCGTCAGATAAAAAGGGATGTTATTTAATTGTTCTTTTATAAAAAACGGCTGTTCAATAAATCTTTTTTCGGCTGATAAAACAGTTTTTAAGGGTTTTGAATTTTTTATTTTTAAAAAAAGCGCTTTTTCTTTATCATCTAAAGAGTTAACTATTTGATTGATATTAAACCTTTTAAGATAATAGCAAATAAGCTTGTGCATTTTGTCGCCAAATTCCGCCTCTTGATTTTGATAAATCAGCTCTTTTTTTTGAATATATTTTTTTTCAAACTCTTCTTTTGATTTTTGGAGAATTTTAAGAGAATTTACGCTGAAAGTGTCCATTTATACCTCACTTCTTAAAAATTCAAAACAGTATGAAGGGGTGTATTTTTTCAATTTATTAAAATACTTATACTCGCTTGCGCAGGTTAGATATAACATTTTTTTTGCTCTTGTTATCCCCACATATAAAAGTCTTAAATTTTCATCCAAAATCTCTTTTTTTATTTCATTGTCCGTTTTTTTGAGATTTTGAATTTTTCTTATAATTTTTGCGTCCTCTTTTATTTCTATTTCTTTTTCAATAAAGCCAAGGTTTTTTTCAGTCAGTGCGGGAATAAAAACAAAGTCAAATTCATCCCCTTTTGATTTATGCAGGGTCAAAATTTTAATTTCGTTTTCCTTGCTTTCGTCTTTTTCATCCTCTTCAAAAAGTTTTATGCTTGAAGCCCCTCTTTTTATCATGTCGTTTAATTTGTCAAGAGTGTTTTCAAAGTCCCCTTCCGCATTTTGCACCTTTAAAACAAGAGAAGCTATCAAAGCTATATTTTTCTTTTGTTTAGTGTTATTTTCAAAATAATACTCCCCGATTTTAAAAGCGAGCTCAAACAAAGGCAAATCAACAAGGTTAAGAAAATATCTCAAATCCCACCAGAGGTTAAATTTATCATTTAAACCCAAGATAAAAGGGGAAGGATTATTTTTTATGAAGTCAAAAATTTCATTATCCTGATTATAAAACCCAAGCTCTATCATTGTTTTTGCAAATTCTAAGATAAGGTTATTGTTCATAGGGTTTGAAATAAAATTGAAAACTCCTGTTACTGCGCAAAACACAGGGTTGTTAGATAAAAGAGAGGTTTTTGTTATGACTCTGTATTTTGTTCTCTTTTTAATATATTCTGCAAAAATTTCGGCTTCTTTATTTGTTCTGGTTAAGATTCCCGCTTTCTGATTTTCTCCGTTTTTAAACAGTTTTTCAATTTCATTTATTATAAAATCTTTTTCTTGTTTTTCGTTTTCAAAAATTTTAAAAAAGCAAGAATTTGGCTCTATCAGGTTTTTTCCCGAAACCGGTTTTGTTTCTATTTCAAAAAATGAAGTCAAAGAAAGTTTTAAACCCTTTTTAATCAGATTATTTGCAAGGTCAATTATCCCTGTTGAATTTCTTGCGGTATAATTCATTTTGCAATTACCGTTGTTTTCAATAAACTTTTTAAACCCCGAAACATCCGAATTTGTGAATGTGGAAGTTATTGCCTGATTAACATCCCCGAGGCGTATCAAATTTCCTTTTTTTCTTGAAATTATATTTATAAGCTCCTGTTGGATTTCGCTTGAATCCTGCGCTTCATCTTCAATAACATAGTGCGCCAAATTTTGATAGTATTCTCTTATTTTGGAATTTGATTTTAAAAGCTCCAAAGATAAAATCAAAAGGTCGTCATAATCTATTAAATTAAGCTCCCTCAATGCTTTTTGATATTTTTGATAAACCCTTTTAAAAGAAGGAGAAAGCGAATTTTCGTTTTTATTTTTTGAGTTTTTAAACCCTGAAATTGCCTTGTCGTAAGATTTTATAAGGGAAGTTTCAATCCCCTCGTTAAACATAATCTCCCCTATAAGTTTAGCCCTTTTGATTTCATCTATTATATCAAAATCAACATCCAGCCCGATGTGGGCATGGTTGTTGTTTTCCCTTAAAATTCTCATGGAAAGCCCGTGTATGGTGGAAATATTAGGAAGCTCCGACAAGGTCGGATATGCTGCCTTAATTTTTTCCTTACAAGTTCTTGCTGCGCTGTCCATATATGTTAAAACAAAAATGTTTTCGGCTTTTGTCCCCTGTTCTATAAGTTTCATTATAAGAGCGAGCATAATTGTGGTTTTTCCGGCGCCTGCCACCGCCATAACCGCAAAACGTCCCTTTTTATAATCTAAAACCGGTTTTTGATCCTCTCTGGGTATAATTTTAAACGAAGGAGTATCGGGCGAAGTTTCATTTTCAAAAAAATGCTTTATTCCTTTAAAATTTTCTCCCCCGAGAAAATTATAATGGGAAGAATACATCCTGATTTCGCCGTTATTTAAAAGGTATAGTTTTCTTAAAATTCTTGCCGTTTTATCGTTTGATAAAAATATGTTATCTTCAAGGGTAAAATCTTTTTTGATACGGTTTTTTTGAAAAACCCATGCGTTATACAAAGGTCCGACGTCTTGTTTTGTCCAATTCGGGTTTGTGGAATCCAAAATAAAAAGATATTTGTTTTTAATCTTAAAATCTATCGCCTTTTGCGGGGTTGAAACATTTAGGGCGTTTTTATCAAATTCATCCTCTTCAATCGGGTTTTCAGAGATAATTGTATTTTCAATATTATTAATAAGCTCTTTTTTAGAAAATTCTCCTTTAAATATTTTTTCAAAGTCAAAGAGCTGTTTTAAAAGCCGATTGATATATTTTATATCTTCATAATCTTCATTAACAAATATTTTTGAAACCGTATAAAGAGCATAGCTTAAGCTTTTATCTTTAAGACTGTTTTTTAAATTTAGGAATTTTTCAATGGGGTCTGTTTTATATTTTTCAAATATTTCAAAAATACTTTTATTGAAAAAATCCGCTTCAAACTCTTGCGTAATTTTAACTGAAGTTTCAATATCGGTTTTAAATACGGTTTTTAATATTCCTCTTAATTTATACGAAGATATTCTGTAATTTTCATTTTCAAATATAAGCCTTAAAAGAGATAAAAGGGCGCTGACCGTTTTATTATCTTTAATTTTTTCACTTCCCGAAATAAAATTAACGGGCGCTGAAATTTTTTTTAAAAACATTTTTAAATATTCGTTTTCATCCGGCACAACAACTAATATTTCATTTGGCTTAACTTTGCCTTCAATGAGGCGGTTTATATCTTTTATAAGGCAATCTGCCATTTCATCCGCCCGTATAAAATCATGCCGAATGAGATTATCAAGAAAAATGCTCTCGATGTTATGAATTTTAGTTATTATTGAATCCGCTTTAATATTTTTATTAATTATTACGGGAGATTCATTTAAAAAAAGTTCAAAGTTGTTTTCCGATGCGCAAAGATACCCTTTTCTCGAAGTTCCCAAAGGGTCGTATGCTATAAAAAATTCTTTTATATCTTTTTTTATAAATTTTAAATATTCAAATAAAACGGGCGGAATCTCGTCTGCATCGTCTATAAATACGTATTCAAAATTGTTTTGGACATTTTTATAAATAAAAGAAAAAAGTCCGACCTGTCTTAAATAATCAAACGCACGGTATTCAAGGGTTTTTTGTTTGTATAAATTAACGGCGCTTTTTATTTCTGCGCTGAAAGATTCCCGCAAAATCTTTGTTCTTTCGGAAATTTCATCATCATCTAAAGCATTTAAAACAATTAAAGAGCTTCTTCTTAAAAGCTGATGAAGAAGGTTTCTTTTAGAATTATATCCTTTAAATAAAAACTTATCGACCGCCTCTTTAAAAATGTGTCTTGAGGCTTCAAGCCCGCATAAATTGGGAGAAACAACAGCCCCCTTCTGTTTGATTTTTTCTTCACATATCGGATAATAATCATTTACAAAGTTGTAACATAAGCCAAAGAATGAGTATATATTAAACTTTGTAAGAGAATCAACCTTAAGAAGTTTTTTTGTTTTTTCAATAAATTCTTCTTTCATTTTGGAATTTTGAACTATTACAAGGATTTTATCCGCACTTATTCCGGAATTCAGGAGCCTTGCGTAATTTTCAATTAAAATATCTGTTTTGTTTGAATTTAAGTTTCCGTATAAAAGCATTTTATAAAATATCCACAGGGTCAACATCCACAATCATTTTAATATCATTTGGCAAAATAACTTTTTTTAAAAAATTCAAAATCGTAAAATGACCCTTTTCGTCTAATTTATTTTTAACTATTATATTAAATCTGAAATCGCCTTTCAATTTTTCTATTACGCAAGGAACCGGACCTAAAACAATTAATCTTTCTTTTAGAAAAAGTTTATCAATCAGGTTTTTTAGACGCATGCTGATTTCCATAGAGGCTCTTTGAGCCCTGAATATATTTTTAGATTGGAGAATTATTCTTATAATTGATGAGAACGGAGGATAATCAAACATTTCTCTCATCTCAATTTCATTTTTATAAAAAGTTTCATAATCTTGTTCTTTTGCGTTTAATAAAAATTCGTTTTCAAAATTATAAGTTTGGAATATGACTTCTCCCCTGTTTTCTCCACGTCCGGAGCGCCCCGCAACCTGTGTCAACAAAGAAAACCCTCTTTCAGAGCTTCTAAAATCCGGAAGGTTAAAGCTTAAATCGGCGTTAATTACCCCGACAAGCGTAACATTAGGGTTATCAAGCCCCTTTGCAATCATCTGGGTGCCGATTAAAATATCGGTTTCTCCGCTGTTAAAAGCGTTCAAAATTTCAACATGTTCATTTTTTTTATTCAAGGAATCCGAATCAAGACGAACTATTTTTGCGTCTTTAAAAATTGCACCGGCAATTTCTTCAACCCTCTGGCTCCCTGCGCCGAAATTCTGAAGAGCGTCTGTTTGGCATTTCGGACATAATTTAAGCCCCTTTAATTCAAAATTACAGTAGTGGCATTTATGAGAATTTGTATTTTTGTGATATATCAAGGGAATTGCACATTTAGGACATTCAATAACCGCCCCGCATGAAAGACACTGTGTGTAAGTTGAAAATCCGCGTCTGTTAATCAGAAGGATTGATTGTTCTTTGTTTTTTATTCTCTCATTGATTTTATCAATCAAAAATTTTGAAAAAAGCCCGTTGTTCTTAAATTGCCTCTCAAGGCGCATATCAATAACGGTAACTTTAGGGAGGGAAGAATTATTGTATCTTTGTTTTAATTGAAATAAAGAGTTGGAATTTATCGCCCTGTAATAGCTTGAAATTGAGGGGGTCGCAGAGCCTAAAATCATTTTGGCGCTGTATAGCTGAGCCAGTTTTTTTGCAACTTCAATTGCGCTGTATCTGGGTTCCGGCATATCCTGTTTATAGCTGTCATCGTGTTCTTCATCTATTATAATAAGCCCTAAATTTTTAATCGGAGCAAAAACTGCGCTGCGCGCCCCAAAGAGAATTTTAATTTCATTTTCTCTAAGCCTTTGCCAAACTTTATATTTCTCGGCTTCCGTTATAGAAGAGTGCCAAATCGCACAGGATTCTTTGCCGAACCTTTTTATGGTCCTTATCGTAAGTTGAGAAACAAGAGCAATTTCAGGCGCCATAAATAAAATATTTTTACCTTCTTTAATCGTATCTTCAATTAATTTAAAATATATTTCCGTTTTTCCGGAGCCTGTTATCCCGTATAAAAGAGAAACGGGAGCATTCACATGTTTTATTTCCGAATAAACTCTATTTTGCTCTTCGCTCAAAACATGTGCGCAATCTTCCTTTTCGGTTTTAAAAATCAGGGCTTCTTTTTTTGGTTTTCTGTAATTTTTTACATTTTTTTCAAAAAATTTTGAAGGCAGAGCGGTTTTTAAAACGGTGGGAAGGTCTGAGAAATAATAATTTGAAACCCACTCTAAAAGTTTCAGGTATTCAAGATTAAAAAGGGGTGAATAATCCAAAATTTCATCAATATATTTAGGTTTTATCCCTGCTTCAAGATAATCGCTAAACCCGACAACATAAGCTTTTATTTTTCTTGATTTTCCGAAAGGTACGGAAACGGGAACCCCTATATGAACTTTATCTTTCATAATATCCGGAATTAAATAGCTGAACGTTCTTGTTCCGAGCGTTTTTATATCTACAAGGCAAAGGGCGTATTTACTCATTTTTTACCGTTTCAATTTTGTTCTTTATAATTTCTTGTATCTCTGTAAAAATTACCGTCTGAATTTCGTTTAAAGCCGATTTTTCATTTAATTTTGATATTTTTACACGTGAATTTCCGCCTTTTGAATCGCCTATCATAATAAGAAACTCGTCCCCGTTCGGGGTTGAAAACAGTATATATCCGCTTTTTGATTGTATTTCTGCGATATTAAGATTCAGTTTGTTTAATGCGCTTAAAGCGGACATAAAAACAGTGTCCGCATTGACGGGGAAAACCCTTGAATCTGTGTTCTTGGCGCATACGGGTATTGAGATTGCCAATAATAATGTTAAAAATATTTTTCTCATTTGCTCTCCATCCAGCTTTTTCCGACTTTTACATCTGCAACAAGAGGAACCCTTAAAGGCTGTCCTAATTCCATTGATTGTAAAACAATTTTTTTAACTGCGTCAATATCTTTATTTGCAACCTCTAAAACAAGCTCATCGTGGACCTGAATTAAAATTTTTGCTTCATAATTTTTCAAATTTTTATCAAGTTCAACCATTGCCATTTTAATTAAATCTGCGCTTGTTCCCTGCAAGGGGGCGTTTATTGCGGCACGCTCGGCAAATTCCCTTATCCTTGCATTCCTTGAATTCAATTCTTCATTTAAATACCTTTTTCTTCCAAATATCGTTTCAACATAACCGTTTTGATGTGCGTCCATAAGGGTTGTTGTCATATAGGTGTTTATCCCCGGATATTGTCTGAAATATTTATCTATAAATTTCTGCGCTTCAATGGGAGGTATGTTTAAAGCCGAAGCCAGCCCGTATCTTGTCTGTCCGTATATAATTCCGAAGTTAACCGCCTTTGCTTTTCTTCTCATTTCTTTTGTTACAAGCTTAGAGTCCGTATTAAAAATTTTAGAAGCGGTGATTGTGTGGATATCTTCGTTTGACTTAAACGCTTCAATCAGAGCTTTGTCTTTTGAGATATGAGCCAAAAGCCTTAATTCAATTTGAGAATAATCGGCTGTCAGGATTGAATAATTTTCCCTGTCTGATGTAACAAACGCAGCTCTTATTCTGTTTGAAAAATCCGTCCTTATCGGAATATTTTGAAGGTTCGGGTCGGAGCTTGAAAGCCTTCCTGTTGTTGTAACCGTTTGATTAAAGTGGGTATGAATTTTATTATCTTTTCCTAAAAGCTTGGGCAAGTTGTCAACGTATGTTGTCTTTAATTTCATATAGGTTCTGTGTTCTAAAATATCCCTTGCAATTTCGTTATCAACGGCAAGCTCCTCTAAAATTTTAGCAGAGGTTGAATATCCTATTTTATTTTTCTTTTTGGGTTTTATTTGAAGAGTGTTAAATAAAACATCCGCAACCTGTTTTGGAGAATTTATATTAAAAGATACCCCCGCTTTTTTGTAAATTTTTTCTTCCAAGTCTTTTACTTTTGAATTTATTTCTTCGCTCAGCATTTTTAAATATTTTGTATCGAGGCTCACTCCGGTATTTTCCATTTTATATAAAACATAAGACAGCGCCAATTCAAGGTCGGCAAGTTTTTTTTCTTTATCCGTTATTTTTTTTTCGTAAAATTCGGATAAATCATAAACGGAGCCTGTTAAGATATAGGGGTCGTTTTCTTCCAAAATGTCAAGATTTTCTTCAATCTGGCTTATTAAATCGTGCTTTCTTGAAGAATCAAGAACATAGCTTGTGAGCATAATATCTTCAATTGCTCCTTTGATATCTTTAACGATAAAAAGGGAAGATTTTATATCAAAGGTTATTTTTTTAATATTTTCATCCGCTAAAACCTCTTTAGCCCTTATGAGGTCAGCTTTGGCATATTCATTTTTGTTTGCAAAATAACATGTGTTTTCTTTAATTAAAAAAGATATGGGAGAAGTTAAGTCGAAATCTTTAAATTCAACTTCTTTTCTTTTTTGAACCTCTTTTTTTCTGTTTGAAAAATCAAAGCTTGGGAAAAGAGAAGTTTGTGTGTATTCAACATCTGAAAACCTTACAATCGGCTCATTATCAAGATTTTTACCATCAATAAAACCGTTATTGTTTTCTTTTGCTAAAATAGGCGCATTCTCATCCTCTTTGCATAAAAAAGGCTCAAGAAGCTTATCTATGTTTTTTACAAAGCTGTAAAACTGCAATTTTTTAAAATAATCTATAACATCTTGTTTGCGCTCTATTTCAAGACAGGTTGTTTCAAAATCAAAATCAATATCAACGTCTTGTTTTATTGTTGCAAGAAATTGGGAAAGGTACGCAGTTTCTTTTTCATTTGTTAATTTTTCAACAACGGATTTTTTTGTTATACTCGACAGATTTTGATAAATTCCATCTAAAGTTTTATACTGTAAGAGAAGTTCGGATGCCGTTTTTGGACCTATGCCCCTGACACCCGGAATATTATCGGATGTATCTCCGCAAAGGGCTTTGTAATCTATAACCTGATTAGGATAAACAAGCATTTTTTCATAAACTTTTTCCCACCCATACTCAACAAGCTCGCCTTTTGAGGGAATTAAAACCTTTATATACCCTTCTTTATCAACAAGCTGTAAGCTGTCTTTATCGCCTGTTAAGATATATGTTTTATGTCCCGCATCTTTTGCTTTTTTTGAAACAGTTCCTATAATGTCATCCCCTTCAAATCCCTCTTTTGTATATATCGGGATATTTAGCGCCTTCAAGCCTTCCATAATTAAAGACAGCTGGGGGCGGAGGCTATCCGGCATGGATTGGCGGTTTGCCTTATACCCTTCGTATTTTTCAAGCCTGAAAGTGTGTCTTGAAACATCAAAAGCAACCGCAATGCTATCAGGCTTTACAAGCCCATTATTATTAAGCATATCAAAAATTGCTTTAAAGAATCCGTATATTGCCCAAGTCGGCGTATGGTCGGTTGTTTGCATATTGGTTCGCTCAAGCGCAAAAAACATTCTGAAACAAAGAGCATGCCCGTCTATTAAAATTAAAGTTTTTTGTGTCATATTTACTCCTTAATTGAGCAGGAACCGGCAATATCGTCGTCCATGCCCCCTTTTGCACTAAAGGCATTGTATTCGCTGTTTTTTATTAAAGAAACATTGCTTAAAAGCGTAAGCTCAATAACCGCCTCTCTGTTAAAATATTTATAAAACGGTTTTTGATATTTGTCGGAACTTGATGTATCTTCTTTTGTAAAATCGGGGTCGCAGGGGTTATTAAACGTTCCGTCCTCTTTTTTTTCTCCAGTTCCCCCCGCTTTATAGACCCTAAGGCGGGTAAATCTTTTTGTCCTGCCCCCTGTTTGAGTAGTCGGGTTCCCGTTAATATCGGTGTCAGTTGTATCTTTTGCAAGGTCAAAAACTATGCTTCCGCCCTGAGCGGCGTCTATACAATAAAAGCACTGGGCGTCGGTATTGTAATCGGTTGAGGTTTCATATTCCGCCCACTTGTCTTTCGGGTCGGCGCAAACTCTGGGCAAACTTTTTATATTTGTGGTTTTATTTCCGATATCAACCCATCTTACTTCGTTTTCCCCGTTTTTATTTTTAATGTCATATCCCGCAAGAACAAAGAACCCGCCTCCTTCCCCCAAATCTGCGTCGCTTGAGGGCCACCACCAAGCTCGTTTTGAATATCCGAAACGAATTGCAAAGTCGCCGCGCCCCGTGTTTTTGGCGGTTACAACATCAGTTGACTTATCACCCTCAACAAAAGGGGATTTAAATTCCGTATATGTCTGGTTAGAATTGGCATTGCCGTAGTAACCGTCATTAAACCCGAAATCGCCCGTTCCAAAATGCTCATCTCCTTCAAGTTTTTGCTCGATTCTGATTCTTTGGTTTGAAGCGCAGGCAACCGAGTGGATAATAATTTCTCTGACCCCTAAAAATCTTAAAAAGGCGGGAAGAACTTTTGATATTGTTGTTACTTTGACGGCAACTTCATTTAAGGTTCTGTCCGCTTTATACTCCATACTTTCAATATCAAAATTAATGACTCCGGAGCCCATTACGTTATATATTTTTTTATATCTTGTAATAATATCCTCGCAGGTTTTATTTTTCTCATCCTCGGATTCTGTTGAGCTAAAAGCGCTTCCCGCCTTATTTGAGGCATATTCTATTGCAATTGCCTCGGTTATTTTTTGAAGTTTATACCTTGATAAAATTACATAGGCGGCGTCTGTTCCAAAAGAGCAGAGCATTAATAAAGAAAAACCGAATATAAATGTTGCAAGGATGGCATTTGCTTTTAGTTTTCTCATGCTTTTACTCTCCTAAGGCTCCGGAAAAAACATTTTGTTCTTCTTTCATTTCTTCTGCTTGATTTAGAGCGTCGGATTTTTTTGAAGATTTTATGTCAAAAGAGCTTGAAACGTTTTCTGCCCCCTCCATATTGGCGTCCGGAGTCTTGTTTTCATCTCCCGCTGCCTGTTCGTAA
>CAYUWO010000008.1:12155-26993 GCA_964448535.1 uncultured Gammaproteobacteria bacterium
AATATTTTTCCGCATATAAAGTATAATACCAGTTAAAATAAGATTCTATGTCATGGGTTGACTTATTTAAAACCATAGGTTCAACAAAGGCGGAATTAACGGGAATAATAAAATAAAAATATTCTTTTCCCGATTCTCCGGCAAACATTCTTTCGGTTACAAATTGGAATGCGCCTATCATATAGGTCATAAAATCGGTTTTTATTGTTCCCGTTTGAATATCTGAAAAAGGGATTTTGTCTTTATTTATAAGAGCATTTTTAAGGGATGTTTCTACTTCTTCTCTAAAATCATACGTATTAGCTTCTTCTGTTGTATTAAAAATCGGCTGGTGCCTTATTGCATTTTGTACGGAACTTGTAAAAATATATGAAAATTTATATTTGGAAAATGTTCCTGCCATAATTTGAAAAGTAAAACTGAAAAGGATGATAAAAAGGGGCATAACCAAAGCAAGCTCAACAACTTGTTGGGCTTGCGACTTTTTTAAACAGAGTGTTTTTGATAAAAAACCCGTCTTTTTATTTATTGTTTTCATTTTTCTTACCGCCGAATTTATAAATAAGCCCCTTATAATCAACCTCAATAGGGTATTCTTCGGGTTTTTTCAAGAATATATAGAAGTATTCCGATTCATTTGGATTTATAAATTTATAAGTTGTAAGAGAGTGTTTTTGAATGCCTGCTATAGATTCTTCAAGCTGAGCAAATTCGGGGCTTAAGTTTCTGTTTTCTATTGCGGTTCTTGTGCTTTGTTGGGTGGTTTGCCGATATTGGTTCGATATGCTTGCAAAATTTCCGAGAGCTGCTCCTGCACTTGCAAGCCCCGCATAAGTTGAGGCTTCATAACTTTGATAAGCTTCAATATAGTGCGAAGGAAGCAGGAAGGCAACTTCTCCTATCGGGGAAGTTACCTTCAAATCATTCAAATCAAACTTGTAAATCTCATCTGAATTATTTTGTATGCTTATATATAAGACAAGCGCCTGCTCAAGCACTGTTTCCGAAATGCCTGCGCTAACCGTCTGATTTTGAAAAGTTTTTTCAAATGTCTTAACGCTGAACATTTCAGGAGTTTGAACATTATATGATTTTACCTGTTCAAAATCATCGTTAACATAGCTTAGAGTGGTGCACCCTCCTAAGAGAAAAGATAAACTAAGCGTTGACAAGATTTTCAATAAAAGGTGCTTTTTCTTCATCGGAAACCCCCTTGATTGTTAAGTTTACCCTGCCTTTGTCGTCAATTTTTATAACTTTGACAACAACTTCCTGACCGATTGAAAGGTGCGGCTCAATTGATTCAATTCTCTCATGGCAAATTTGAGAAATATGAACCATGCCGTCTTTTCCGGGGGCAAGCTCAACAAAGGCGCCTATGGGAATAATTCTTACCACTTTGCCTTTAACCACCATGCCGGTTTCGGGCTTAAAGGTAAGCTCTTTAATTTTTGCAATTGCAATATCTGCCCCTTCTTTATCGTTTGAAGTGATTGTAACCGTGCCGTCGTCTTTAATATCAATTTCGGCTCCCGAAGCTTCGATTATGCTTCTTATCATTTTTCCTCCGGGTCCGATAACCGTGCCGATATCATCAACGGGGATTTGCATTGAGTATAATCTCGGCGCAAAAGGAGAGAGTTCTTCTCTCGGAGCTTGTATAGCTTCTCTCATTTTGCTCATAATGTGTAATCTGCCGTCTTTTGCCTGATATAAAGCGCGTCTTAAGGTATCGTTTGCAATTCCTTTAATCTTCATATCCATTTGAAGCGCTGTAATACCGTAGTCGTTACCGGTTACTTTAAAGTCCATATCTCCTAAAAAGTCCTCAATGCCTTGAATATCGGTTAAAACTATATCAGTATCTCCTTCTTTTATAAGCCCCATTGCAACCCCGCCAATCATACATTTAACGGGAACGCCGGCGTCCATTAAAGCCATTGAGCTTGCGCAGGTTGAGCCCATTGAGGTTGAACCGTTTGATTCTAATACGTCTGACGTTACTCTGATTGCATAAGGAAATTCCTGTTCATCGGGAAGCGCCGGAACATTTGCACGTTCTGCCAAATTGCCATGTCCGACTTCACGTCGCCCGGGGCCTCTTAAGGCTTTAACTTCACCGACCGAAAAACCGGGGAAAATGTATTTATGCATATAGCGTTTTGTTGTTAGAGGGTCAACCCCGTCTAACTCTTGAGCCATATTGGGCCCCGCTAAAGTTGCGCAGGATAAAATTTGAGTTTGTCCTCTTGTAAACACGGCAGACCCGTGAGCACGGGGAATAACCCCGACTTCACACCATATCGGGCGAACATCCGTAATTTTCCTCCCGTCCGCTCTGACTCCTTCGTCTTTAATCATTGCACGCATGATTTTCTTTTCAAGTGCTTTAAATTCTTCCGCTACAAAGTCAATCCCCGTTTCTTCAATCATTGTTTTAATCGGGTGGTTTTCATCAAGCGCTTCGATTTTTTCTTTAACGGCTTTTTTGGTTTCTTCAAGCTTATTATGCCTGTAGTCGGCGTCAAAATTATGATAAGCGTCTTTTATGGCGTCATAAGATGTTTCTCTTATTATTTGAGCAAGTTCGCTTGTATCATAGGGGTTAACAAATTCTTCTTTAGCAACCCCGCAATCTTTTGCAAATTGAATTTGCGCTTCGCACTGTTTTCTGATTTCATTTTGCGCAAATTCAACGGCGGACATAATATCATCTTCCGTTACAAATTTACATCCCGCTTCAACCATAATAACGGAATCCATAGTTCCTGCCACAACAATATCCATATCGGATTGGCTAACTTCTTGATGTGTGGGGTTAGCTATCATACAGCCGTCAATTCTTCCCACTCTGATTGCTCCGACAGGACCTTCAAAGGGGGCGCCCGACAGCATTAAAGCACTTGACGCACCTAAAATTGATAAAACATCAGGCTGATTTTTTTGGTCATAGCTGAACAATTGCGAAACAATCTGAACATCGTTTCTGTATCCCTTAGGCCAAAGAGGGCGGATGGGACGGTCAATTAAACGGGATATAAGGATTGCTTTTTCACTTGCTTTTCCTTCTGTTCTTGTGTAACCTCCGGGGATTTTGCCAATTGAGGACATTCTTTCTTCGTAATCTATAAGGAGAGGGAAAAAGTCAATTCCCACTCTCGGCTCTTTGCTGACAACTGCATGAATAAAGAGCATTGTATCTTCGCATTTAACCGTAACGGAGCTTGTTGCCTGTTTTGCGTATTTACCCGTTTCAACGGTAACAAGTTTTCCGCCGATTTCGATTTCAAATTTGTGTGTCTGTGGTGTGTTTTCCATTTTTTCTTCTTTCTTTACTTTTTATCATTTCTCTTTTAATCCGATTCTAACCCAAACGGGTATTAAAAGCAAAGAAATTAATAAAAAAAGAAGAGTTGATTAAATAATTTTAATATTGAAATCGGTTCTTAAACTCTCTGTTATGTGCGGATTTATATTTTGGACGGAGCATTCACTAAAATATATTCCTGACAAATTTTTATTTAAAAGACTCATAATAACCCCGACGGTATAGAGTGAACAATCGGAAAAATAAACAGAAATTTCTTTTTCTTTAAGTTCTTCTATTGCATGATAAAGTCCGTATGTTTCATTTTGAAATACGAAATTTATTATTTTATGCTCCGAGAATTTTTTGTCCCCTTCAAGTGGATTTTCGCCGATTGTAATTAAAACTTTATTCTCTTTTATATTTTTTATTTTATCAAGGTCAAATTCAAAATCTGTATCAAAACCCTTAATATCTTCCCTGAACCCTTCGAGGAGCTTTGCTTCTTCAATAATCCGGCCAGGGTTTTTAGGGTCAATTTTTATACTTCTGTCTGTCGGAATTAATTTTGATGTAAAAATTTTCCCCCTGATAGCTCCATCGAGCGCTTTAGCAGAGTTCCTTGTTATATAAATCGGGCCCATAAATTTTGAAAAGTCGTATTCTGTGTTGTTTATTCCGAATATCCCTTTAAAATTTTTAAATTCTTTGAATTTTGGATACGAAAAAGCCTGTATAAAAGAGGGGTTGACATAAACGTTTATATTTTCGCTTTTTGCCGCCTCTAAAACTCTGTATAATTCGTCAAAATCTCCTCCCAATATAAAAACGGATTTGCCCTTATATATATTTGTTGAAATTTTTCCGCCCTGTTTTTGCCCGTAAAATCCGCAAAGAGTTTTATCAAGGTCGGCTTGAATTTTATATGAAATATCAGAAAATTCTTTTATTCTTCTGATAAGTTTTTCTTCTCTTGCGGAAATATAATTCGTTAAAGACAGAAGCCTCAAAATTTCAAAATAATAGTATTCGCAAGGCTCTTTATAATTTGATAATTTTACAAGATTAACGGCGGATATTTTGCACAAAACGGTAATAAGACTTACAAGGCGGGATTTTTCCTTTTTTAAAACGTTATAAAATTTTCTTATAAGGTTTTCTCCCGTTTTGATTAAACTTGTAATGCCACCCTCTTGATTATCTTCCGCAAAAACAGGGGTCATAAACTCGTACGAGATATTCAACTCCGTCAATTTTTTCAAATAAAATTCTTTTATATCTTTTTTTGTTTTATTTATTCTTTTATAAAAATTAAAAAGCGCATCTTTATCAAAGCTTGTGTCTATAACGCTTATGCTTTATTATTCCGCCGCTTCTTTCATAATATCAAAATTTGTAAGGTTAAATTCTTTAAGCCTTACTATATAAAAGGCTATCTGTCTTATTTCGTTTATAAAAACCGCCTCAAGCGCATTTAAAACCGGATCTGTCGAGCATATCCCGTTTTGTGCGCAAGAGCTTTTATTTAATAAATTTTTAAACAACTCGTTCATAACAGAGTTTATTTTATTTTGCTTGAAGAAAAAATTAATCGCCTGAGAGGGGATATTTAAAAAATTAAAAATATTTGTTAATAATTTTTTATATTTCTTTGGATATCTTTTTTCTTTAAGCTTTCACGCTTGTCGTAAAGTTTCTTACCTTTGCATAAAGCAATTTCAAGCTTAAGATACCCTTTTGATAAAAAAGCTTCAAGCGGAACTATGGTGTAGTTTTCCTGTTTTTGTTTATTGTAAATTTTTAAAATTTCTTTTTTGTTTAGTAAAAGCTTTCTTTTTCTTAACGGCTCATGGTTATATCTGTTTCCGAAGTCATACGGGCTTATGTGGCAATTATACAGGTATGCCTCCATATCCTCAATTTTTATAAAAGAATCTTTAAGGTTTATTGCGCCTTTCCTTGCCGATTTTATTTCCGTCCCGAGTAAAACTATTCCCGCCGTATACTTTTCAAAAATTGTAAAGTCGAAATAAGCTTTTTTATTTGATGAAACTGTTTTTTTAGAAATATTTGCCATAGGCGGATTATAACATAAATTTTTTTTAAAAACAGCCCGTATATGTTTTTGTCATGGTATATCCGCTTAAAATTTTATAAGTAAAGTAAACATTTTTTAATTGCTAAATCTTAAGATAGTTGACATGTTTATAACAAAAAATGTACATTAAAATTATTGTAATAAAATACCCCATCGAATTACCGGTTTGTTAGTTATAAATGAATGTAGAGCAGAAGGCAAGAGAAAATGCAAAATTATTCCAAGCAAAAACAACAGTTAACAAGTGTAGAAAATACAAACAATTTTAACGGCAGAGCGGAAACCGCCCCTCCTGTTAAACAATCTCTTCTTGCGGTGTCAGGCATGCCGAAAATGTCGCCCCTTAAAGTTTTAGACACTTACGTAATTAAAAAAGACGGCACAAAAGAGGAGTATAATGTCGATAAGGTGGTTAACGCCGTAAAAAAATCCGCTTCGAGGATGATGGTAACATTCGGCAATGAAGAAATCAAAAAAATTTGCAATTTGGTAGACAGCGAAGTTTTATCAAGAGGAAAAGACGAAATTCCTATCCTTGAAATGCACAACATTGTCGAATCGGTTTTAGAAGCGGTTAACCCGAAAGTTGCAAAAAGCTACAGAAATTACAGAAACTATAAACAAGATTTTGTTTCCATGCTTGATAAAGTTTATAGGGAATCTCAAAAAATTATGTATATCGGAGATAAAGAAAATTCAAACTCCGATTCTGCCCTTGTTTCAACAAAAAGATCGCTTGTATTTAACCAGTTAAATAAAGAACTCTATAAGAAATTTTTTTTAACGGTGGATGACCTTCAGGCAATCAGAGAAGGATATATTTATATCCATGACATGTCCGCAAGGCGCGACACCATGAACTGCTGTCTTTTTGATGTTGCAAGCGTTTTAAAAGGCGGTTTTGAAATGGGGAACCTTTGGTACAACGAGCCAAAGACTTTAGATGTTGCGTTTGATGTTATAGGCGATATTGTTATGGCGGCGGCAAGCCAGCAATACGGCGGTTTTACCGTTCCCGAAGCGGATAAAATTCTTGCTCCCTACGCTCAAAAAACATTTGAAAAAGAATTTCAAAGATATATTGAGCTCGGGCTTCCTTTTGATGTTGCCCAAAAAGAGGCGGATAAAGATGTCCAAACAAACTTTGAACAGGGCTTTCAGGGCTGGGAATATAAATTTAACACTGTAGCTTCTTCAAGGGGTGATTATCCGTTTATTACGGTTACAACAGGGCTTGGAACCGGCAAATATGAAAAAATGGCAACCGAAATTATGCTTAGGATAAGAATGGGCGGTCAAGGTAAAAAAACCTGCAAAAAGCCTGTTTTATTCCCTAAAATCGTTTTCTTATACGATGAAGAATTGCATGGAGAGGGTAAAGAACTTCATAGCCTTTTTGAAAAAGGAATTGAATGTTCCAAAAAAGCTATGTACCCCGACTGGCTTTCATTAACGGGCGAAGGATATGTCGCTTCAATTTATAAAAAATATAAAAAAGTAATTTCTCCCATGGGATGCCGTGCATTTTTATCCCCTTGGTTCGAAAGGGGAGGAATGAAACCTGCGGATGAAAATGACACCCCTGTTTTTGTCGGAAGGTTTAATATAGGCGCCGTAAGTTTGCACCTGCCCATGATTTATGCCAAAGCACAAAAAGAATCAAGAGATTTTTATGAAGTTCTTGATTATTATATGGAATTAATCAGAAAAATCCACATAAGAACTTACGATTATCTGGGCGAGATGAAAGCTTCAATCAATCCGCTTGCTTTTTGCGAAGGCGGTTTTTACGGAGGGCATTTAAAATATTATGAAAAAATTAAACCTATTTTAAAATCTGCAACCGCATCATTTGGAATCACTGCTTTAAATGAGCTTCAAGAGCTTTATAACGGCAAATCTCTGGTTGAGGACGGCAAATTTGCGCTTGAAGTTATGGAGTATATTAATAAAAAAATTAACGAATTTAAAGAACAAGACGGCAATTTATACGCCATATACGGAACTCCCGCAGAATCTTTATGCGGGCTTCAGGTTGAACAGTTTAGAAAAAAATACGGAATTAAAGAAAATGTGTCAGACAGAGGATATGTTTCAAACAGTTTCCACTGCCATGTTGCGGAAAAAATTTCTCCGATTGAAAAACAGGATTTGGAAAAAAGATTTTGGAATCTTTTAAACGGAGGAAAAATCCAATACGTTAAATATCCTGTATCCTACAACACAAAAGCGATTGAAACTCTTGTTAAAAGAGCAATGGATATGGGCTTTTATGAAGGCGTTAACCTCTCTCTTGCATACTGCGACGATTGCGGACATCAAGAATTAAATATGGATGTTTGCCCGAAATGCGGCTCAAGAAATTTAACAAAAATTGACAGAATGAACGGCTATCTTTCTTATTCAAGAGTTAAGGGCGACACAAGGCTGAACAAAGCTAAAATGGAAGAAATCAAAGACAGAGTAAGCATGTAGATTCAGACATCAGGGACAACAAGTATAAAACAAGAAAATCTAAAAATCGCAAATTAACGCTTAAAACGAAGTTTATATGAGATATCACAATATAACAAAAGATGATATGTTAAACGGAGAAGGGCTCAGAACGGTTCTTTGGGTTGCAGGCTGTACGCACCGTTGCAAGAATTGCCATAACCCCGTTACTTGGGATATTTCGGGCGGAATAGAATTTGACAAAGCGGCAGAAGATGAACTTTTTGAATCATTAAACAAAAGTCATATTGCGGGTATAACCTTCTCCGGAGGCGACCCGCTTCACCCATTTAACAGAGAGGAAATTTCAAGGCTTATTAAAAAAACCTGCGAAGTTGCCCCCGATAAGACAATTTGGGTTTATACAGGATATCTTTTTGAGCAAATTAAAGATTTTGACGCACTTCCCTTTATTGATGTTCTTGTAGACGGCGAATTCATTGAAGAACTTAAAGACGAGAGGCTCCATTGGATAGGAAGCTCTAATCAGCGTATAATTGACGTTAAAAAAACGCTTATAGCGGGCGAACTTGTTATTTATGACGATAATTCGGAAATATTAAATTTATCCGAGCCGTTATTTTGATTTCATTATAAACTTTGGCAGATGGTTTGCCAAAGCTTATGCGGAGATTTTCATTTTTTGTCTGTTTAAAAACCCTTTGTTAATGGCGTATAAAACCGCTTGGGTTCTGTCATTTACCTGTAATTTTTGGAAGATATTATTTACATGGGTTTTAACGGTGGTTTCCGAGATAAAGAGCTTTTGCGCAACGCCTTTGTATGTAACCCCTTGGGTTAGAAGCCCCAGAACTTCTTCTTCTCTGTTTGTGAGGTCGTTTAAAAGGTTATTTTCGTCATCAAGCATTTTGTTTTGCTGATTCTTTTCGTAATTTTGGAAATATTCAAAAAATTTTGAGCTTAAAACATTTGGAAGGTAAATTTTTCCGCTTACAACCTCGTCCATAGCATGGATTAATTGATGAGAAGCCATTGTTTTTAAGATATAGCCTTTTGCGCCTAATTTCATTGCACGAAAGATTAAATCAGGGTCATCGTATGCGGTTAAAACCACAATTTTTGTGTCAAGATTTAATTCTCCGATTTTCATAATCGCAGTTATGCCGTCGATGTCCGGCATGTTCATATCCATTAAGACAACATCGGGCTGATATTTTTTGATTAATGAAATCGCAACATTTGCGTTTCCGGCGTTTGCGATAACTTCATAATCATTTTCAAGATTTATTAATTCCCTGATTCCCGAAGCATGGTCATAGTTGTCGTCAACCACAATAACTCTTGTCTTTCTTTGAAAATCAAGTCCTCTCATTTTTTATTTACCTCCAAAAGTTTTCATCTGCCCAATCCGGTGTAATCAACTGACTACAATTGAATAATATCCTTTTTGTACCGGACAATCATCAATAATGGGATTGAAATATAAATTAAAAAAAAGGATAAAATTATCTAAACCTTAAGATTTAGATTGTCCAAAAAAGCTTGTTGTCATTAGGTTTTTGGCGTTAATTGCCATATAGTTTACAAAATCTGATTTTTTTGTAGTATAATAAGTTTTGAAAATAAGGGGAGATAATGAACTTAAATATCGGAGAGCATTACATAGTAAATCTTTTGGGGTTAAATGTCCACATGGATACTCTTATTACCCTTTGGCTTGCTATGGGGATAATACTTTTATTTTCTTTTTTGGCAGTTGCCAATATAAATATTATTCCGGGGAAAATACAGGGTGTTTTTGAAAAAATTGTTACCATATTTGTTGGAATGACAAAAGATTTAGGAAAAGAACAGGGGCTGTCGGCGCTTGTTTTAATGAGTATTTTTCTTTTAATTATTACAAGCAATCTTATAGGACAATTACCTTTAAAGCTTATTCATCTTCCTCAAGGCGAGCTTGCTTCTCCCACAAATGACCTTAATACGACAGCTGCGCTTGCGCTGTTTGTTCTTTTTTATTATATATTTAAAGGAATAAAGGCAAAGGGGCTCAAATATTTTAAACACTACATCGAGCCTGTTTGGTTCATGACCCCGTTTAATATTTTAGAAGATTTTACAAGACCTTTGACGCTTGCAATAAGGCTTTTTGCAAATATACTTGCGGGTGAAGTTCTTGTTATGGTGCTTGCTTCTTTAATTGCAATAATTCTTACCCCCGAAACCGTCATGGCGCTGACGGCTAAATTAGGCGGCTTTTTGCCGGAGGCTTGGGTTCATAATGTCGGGCTTTTGCTGGGTTCTTTTCTTGCATTGCCTGTCATGTTTTTTGAGTTGTTTGTTGCTTTTATACAGGCGCTCGTATTCACGCTTTTAACATCGGCTTACATTCAAAGCGCCGCAGGTGAAAGTCATTAATTAATAAGGAGAAAATAACATGGAAACACAATTACTTACGAGCATTAAATACCTTTCTATGGCAATTGCAATAGGTCTTGGCGTGCTAGGCCCCGCTATCGGTCTTGGTTTAGCCACAAAAACGATTATCGAATCAATTGCAAGACAGCCGGAATCCGAAAATCAAGTCAGGACATACTTTTTTATCGGTGCGGGGCTGATAGAAGCTTGCGCAATTTATGCTCTTCTTGTGGTTATTCTTGTCGGTTTTGTAATTAAATAAGGTTTTTGTCATGCTTCTTCAAATTGACGGCACAATTATTTTTGTTTTTATAAGTTTTGGAATTTTCCTTTGGCTTATGAACCTTATTTGCTATAAGCCGATTATGCAAATAATTGAAGCAAGAGAAAATTTCTATTCCAAAAATAAAAAAACAATATATGAAACAGACTCTAAAAAACAAGATATAATAAAAGATTACGAAGAAGGAATTTCGGGCGCAAAGCTTACCGGTTCAAAAATACTGAAAGAAGCAGCCGAAAAAAACAAAAATCAAAAAAAAGAAATAATCGGCAAGCAAAAATCAGACATTCAAGCTTCGCTTGAAAACTTTAATCAAAAGTTAAATCTTGAATCAGACAATGTTAAAAACGAGCTTTACAGCGAGATTGACTTTTTTGTTAAATCAACCGTGGCACGTGTTTTAAACATTGAGGAAGATAAAATTGATACAAGCGGTTTAAATAAGGATAAAATTTTAAAATGAATTTTCAAGAAATTTATGAAATCATATTAGAATCAAACTTAATAAATTTTATTATTGTTATGGCGACCCTTGTATATATATTTAAAAAGTGTAATTTGGGTTCTGTTATAGATAAAATGGCAGACGATATTAAAAACAATGTGTTAACAAGCGCCGATGCCGTTAAGGCTGCGCTTTCGGACTATAAAAAAATAAAAAACAACTCTAAAAACCTTGAAGATAAAAAGCAGGAGATTATTCAAGACGCTAACTTAATTGTTGAAAAACTGAGCGAAAAAAACAAGGAAGAAATACAGAGAAAATCGGATGAAATTGAGGCTCAGGCTCAAAAAACACAAGAAATTTTATATGGCAGAAAAGTTTCAAAAACAGCAAAACAAATACAACAAAAGATTTTTGAATTGTCAAGGCTTCAAATTAAAAACATGCTTGATGATAATATGCAGGTGCAGCTCATCAAAAATTCGCTCGAGGAGCTTGATAAAATTGATATGAAAGGGGTTTTAAATGGTTAATATTCAAGCTAAAAAACCCGCAAAAAGATATGCCAAGGCTTTATTTGAGCTGTTGGAAAATGAAAACGAACAAAAAGTGCTGTCTGAAATACGTGTTTTTCTAGATTTTATCGAAAGCGATATCGGGTTTAAAAATTTTATGCACCATCCGAATATTTCGGCTAAAGACAAAAAGGAAATTGTAAAAGAGGCTTTCTCAGGCTTTTCGGATGTTACTTTCAGGTTTTTATCAATTTTAATTGATGAGGATAGAATAAATTGTCTTGATGAAATCGAGAGCCGTTTAATACAGGATATAAACAATAAAAATAAAATTTTGCCGGTTGATGTTTTTCTTGCGATAAGTCCGACAGACGACATAAAAAAAATTATAACGGAAAAACTCGAAGCGAAATTTAAATCAAAAGTAAAATTAAATTTTATTAAGGATGAAACCATTCTTGGCGGAATGATAATCAAGGTTTTTGACACCTCAATTGATTTAAGCATAAATAAAAAATTAGAAAATTTTAACAGAATGTAAGGAACTAAAAAATGAACCCGACAATTGAAAAAAGCGAAATTTCAAGAATAATAAAAAACAAAATAGAAAACTATCAAAACGAGCTTAACATTGTTGATGTCGGCTCGGTTATTGAAATAGGCGACGGCATAGCAAGAATTTACGGGCTAAAAAACGTTATGTCAAACGAACTTGTTGAGTTTGACGACAATAAGGGCACTTTAGGGATAGCTCTTAATCTTGAAGAAGATAACATCGGGGCGGTAGTTCTCGGAGATTATACCGGCATAAAAGAAGGAATGCAGGTTAAAACAACCGGAAGAATTGCCTCAATTCCCGTCGGCGATGATTTGATAGGAAGAATCATTGACCCGACCGGCGTCCCTTTAGATAACAAAGGCGAAATTCATTTTAACAAAACACGCCCTGTTGAAAGGGTTGCCCCCGGGATTATTACGAGAAAATCCGTATGCGAGCCTCTTCAAACCGGATTAACGGCAATTGACGCCTTAACCCCTATCGGAAGAGGACAGAGGGAGCTCATCATAGGCGACAGACAAACAGGAAAAACTTCAATTGCAATAGATACAATTATTAATCAAAAAAACGAAAACGTTATTTGTATTTATGTCGCAATCGGTCAGAAAAAATCTACGGTTGCGCAGCTTGCAAAAACTCTTGAAGATAAAGGAGCCATGGAATATACAATAATTGTTTCGGCATGTGCGGATACTTCCGCTCCTCTTCAATATATAGCCCCTTATGCGGGGTGCGCTATAGCGGAGGAATTTCTGGAGCAGGGCAGGCATTGTCTTATAATATATGATGATTTAACAAAACACGCACAGGCTTACCGCTCCATGAGCCTTCTTTTAAAACGTCCTTCAGGAAGGGAAGCGTATCCGGGGGATGTTTTTTACCTTCATTCAAGGCTTTTGGAGAGAGCCTGCAAATTATCGGATGAACTCGGAGGCGGCTCAATTACGGCTCTTCCCATTATTGAAACTCAAGCGGGGGACGTTTCCGCTTATATTCCGACAAATGTAATTTCAATAACAGACGGTCAAATTTTTCTTGAAACAAACCTTTTTAACTCCGGACAAAGACCCGCAATTAATGCGGGAATTTCCGTTTCACGTGTTGGCGGGGCAGCGCAGACAAAAGGGGTTAAACAGGTTGCGGGGCAATTAAGGCTTGATTTAGCCCAATACAGGGAACTTGAAGCTTTTGCACAGTTTGCCTCCGACCTTGATGAAGCGACAAAGGCGCAGCTTTTAAAAGGGCAAAAATTAACTCAAATTTTAATTCAGCCCCAATATTCCCCTTTGTCGGTTGCACATCAGGTAACAATTTTATTTGCAGGGAATAACGGATTTTTAGATAATATAGAAAACTCCGATATCCAAGAATATAAAAAACAGTGGTTTGAATTTTTTTCATCCAACATGGCGGATTTGGAAGAAAAGTTAAATTCGGGGGATAAATTAAGCGATGAAGATAAAAACAGCTTATGCGAAGCCTTGAAAAACTTTAACGAAAATATCTTCAATAAAAAGGATGAATAATGGCAAGCTTAAAAGAAACAAAAGACAGAATCAAGAGCGTAAAAAACACTCAAAAGATTACAAGAGCGATGAAAACCGTTGCGGCGGCAAAAGTTAAAAAAGCGGAAAATGCGGTTAAAATGAGCAGACCTTTCACTCGCGAGCTCTTTAGAACTTTTATTGAAATTTATAATTCAATTGAAGATAAAAAGTTTGAGCCCGTTAAAACGAACAACCCGCTTGATAATTATCCTGTTTTGCTTAAAGAAAGAGAAATTAAAACTTTGGGGCTCGTGATTATTTCTTCAAATAAGGGTCTTGCGGGTGCTTACACTGCGAATCTTGTTCGTTTTGCTCAAAAGGAAATAAAAAAAGCAAACAAACAGGGAATTAACGTTAAAATTTTTCTTGTGGGTTCAAGGGCGGAAGCTTCGGTTCGTGCGCTTAAGAGCGGGCATAATTTTGAGCTGCGGGAGGTTTATACGGGAATTTTGGACGATATAAACGTTTCTTCCGCAAAGGTTGTTGCTCTTGATTTAGCAAATGAATTTGTCGAAGGCAAAATAGACAAAATTGAGCTTGTTACTACAAGATATATTAACATGATTAGCTATAAAGTCGAAGGTTGGACACTTTTGCCGGTTATAAACATAAAAGATGACAAATTAAAAACTTTTTATAAAGAAGAATTTGATAAAGAAAACAGGCTTGATATATATAAAACATTTTTTGACAACAAGGAAAAAGGCGAGATTATTTTTGAACCTAATCAAAAAGTCCTTCTTCAAAAAATAGTTCCTATGTATATTACAAATACAATTTTTCAAGCCATTTTAGAAGCGCAGGCTTCAGAGTTTGCTTCAAGAACAACGGCAATGTCCGCCGCCACCAAAAATGCCGATGAGATGATAAATCGGCTTACAATTAAATATAATAAAGCACGTCAGGAAAGCATAACCCAAGAAATAACAGAAGTTATTTCGGGAACTTTAAATAAATAGCTAAAATTTAATATCCTTAAAAAATGTAAAAAACTTTCCTACCGCTCCGAAAACAGCAAGATTTCTTTACTGTTTGCTTATAAATTTTATTTTAAACCTTTTTTTAAGGGTTGATTTTTAGTTTTTAGCATATAATAATATAAATATCAGGCGGGCTTGCCTGAAAATAAAATTAAATATCGCGGGGTGGAGCAGATTGGTAGCTCGTCGGGCTCATAACCCGAAGGTCAGAGGTTCGAATCCTCTCCCCGCA
>CAYUWO010000009.1:0-26889 GCA_964448535.1 uncultured Gammaproteobacteria bacterium
TTTAGCCTTGTATTTTTTTGTATTTTTTAAAAAAGAGTTTTAAAATTTAAAAAAACGACCTTGGGTGATTTTGTTTGGTGTGGTTTTATTTTTTTTGGGGGGGTATTATCAGAGTTGAAGAAAAGGCGGAATCTATGTATGATAATTCCTGTCTGTGTTTTAAATTTCCTTTAATTTTGTTTGCTCTAAAAAGCTTGTGAAGTGTTTAAGAAGGGCTGTGCGGTACAGGACCTATAGCTTGTTGTTTTTGGGGTTTTTAGCGTTGTTTACTATCTTGCTTTTTTAGAATGCTTTAACAAAACAGAAGCCAACTTTGAAGCAGCTTTGTCGTTTTTTTAAGACAAAGCCGCCAACGCAAGTAAATTAGGCGGAGAAGGCGGCGTTTTCTGCTTTTGATTTTGCGCAAATTTTTACCTTCCAAAATATCTTGGGTGGGCGGTTCATTAGTGTCATGGTTAATGTTAATGCGCTAATTTTTTCCTTATCTTTATTTAAAGTTGGTTTTAATATAAAAATTACTATTTTTTTAAGATGTTTAAGTTTCTAAAAAGATATTAATGTGGAAGCACAAACTGTTTTCAGACTTGCATAACTTAATAAAATATTATTGCGCCCGCTTTTTTATAGAAATTAAAACTCATCAGAAGTTTAGTTAATAAAATTGTATGAATACTAAAGAGCTTTTCATCAGAAATCTTAAATTAAAACGAATATTCAAAGATGACAGACATTTCCCAAAAGGAATTCATCAAAAAAATTTCCCCCGTCCGAAATAAAGAAAAATAGCATATAAATTGTTCAAAACAATTTTTAAAGAATGCCCCACCTCTAAATGACATCCGAATAAACAGAGCCTTTTTATTCTCTTATTCGAGCCGATTTAAGAAGTGTTGCCTTTAAAAATTTTTCAAATTCGACTTTTATATCTTGGAGCGGAAATAGAGCGTTGACAGATTAAATTGCCTTGTTTTAGATTATGAAATTTGTATTTAACTCTTTAAAAACAAATATAAATTGTGTATAATTAAAAAATGAAGTTCAAAAGGAAGTTATATTAGTTTAGAAACGGAGAAATTTTATGCACATTCATGTTAATGGCCGCAATGTTGAAATTACGGATGCTATTAAGGCTTATGCAAAGGAAAAACTCGGAAAAGTTGCAGCCCATTATGATCAAATTCAGGCGATAGATATAATTTTAAGCATAATTAAAAACCCGTCTGTTTCAGATTCCCATGTTGCGGAAGTTAACTGTAAGGTTTCGGGGGATATTATCCGAGTTGAAGAAAAGGCAGAATCTATGTATGCCAGCATTGATTTAATTTCGGATAAACTCGAAAGACAGGTTCAAAAATACAAAGAGAAAAACTTAAAATCAAAAAATAACCTTGAATCAATTAGAACAGCACCGACGCCGGAAATTCCGGAACAATAAAAAGCCCTTAAATAGGGCTTTTTTAAACTTTAATTTTTAAATACTCTTTTATTTTCTTAGAATCTTTTATCCAAAAATCATAGTTTATAACGGGCGGCTCAAAATAAGCGATTGAATTGTAAAACAAGAAAGTTTTCCTCAAACATACGTAAAAATTTTTTAATACTTCTTTCTTTTTTATAATTATATCCATATCAACGGCGCACTCTGCGAAAGAGTATCCCAAGATTTTACCTGCTCGCTCTTTTTCATATAATTCTACCGTGTTCATAACGCAAAACCTTATTTTTCTTTTTTCAAGCGGTTCCGTATATATTATAAATTCTCTTCCTTTGTTAAAAATGTTTAAAATTATTGCTTCTTCTGTGTAAGCTAATGTTTCAAGAAACCTCCAAAAATCGTTTAAGTTTGTGCTGCCGTTTGGAATGGGGATTTTAAATTCGTATTCGTTATTTTTTATAAAAAAAGTAAATTCTCCGAGATTAAAATCGTAAGTAAAGTTTGATATTTCAAATTTATCTGTTCTTTTGGGGATTGATTTTTTAAGTAAACATTTAAATTCTTTGCTAAAAAAATCGTCCTTAAAAAGAAAACTTCGGGGCATTTTACTATTCGCCCATAACTTTAACTATCACTCTTTTTCTCCTTTGCCCGTCAAATTCCGCATAGTAAATTTGTTGCCAAGGTCCTAAATCTAACGCTTTGTCTGTTACGGGAACAATAACTTCATGCCCGATTAAAAGGCTTTTTAAGTGTGAATCTCCGTTTGTTTCGCCGGTTCTGTGATGGTTATAATTTATATCAAACGGCGCCAATTCTTCAATCCACTTGTCAATGTCTTTTATAAGTCCGGATTCGGCATCGTTAACATAAACCCCCGCAGTTATGTGCATAGCCGAAACCAAAACCATTCCCTCTTTTATTCCGCTTCTTTGAACAATTCGCTCAACTTCATCGGTTATGTTGATATATTCCCTGTGATTTTGAGTGTTGAACCATAAATATTCCGTTAGAAATTTCATTTTTGCTCCTCTTTTTTAAAAATTTTATAATATAAGCTAAAATAGCGCAATATATATCTTAAATTAACGGGCTTATAAAATAAAAAGGCCAAACAAAAACGGTTTGGCACTAACAAGGATGACAATAAAATTTATGTATTCAGTTTCGCACAAATTTTAAAAAAAGTGTTATTTTTTGGAAAAAATCATCTGTTTGGTGTATATTAAATTTATGAAACTTGTTGTTCAAATACCTTGCTATAACGAAGAAGAAACTCTTCCCTTAACTTTATCTTGCATACCTAAAAAAATTGAGGGGATAGATGAAATTGAAATTTTAATAATAGACGACGGCTCGACCGACAACACGGCAGAAGTTGCCAAAAAACACGGGGTTGGCAAGATTGTTTCCCATCAAAGAAATTTGGGGCTTGCGAGAGCTTTTGATACAGGGCTCAAAGAGGCGGTTAAAGCGGGGGCGGACATTGTCGTTAATTTAGATGCGGATAATCAATATAGGGCGTCAGATATTGACAAATTGATTAAACCGATTTTAAACAATGAGGCTGATATCGTAATCGGAGCAAGACCGATTGAAACTATTAAATCTTTTTCCCCCTTAAAAAAAGTTCTTCAAAAACTTGGCTCTTACGTAATGAGAAAAATATCCGGCGCCAATGTTCAAGACGCTCCGAGCGGGTTTAGAGCTTTTAGCCGTAATGCTGCAATCAAAATAAACATTTTTGACAATTACACATATACCATGGAAACAATTATTCAGGCGCAAAATAAGGGGCTTGTGATTAAATCCGTTCCGATAGGAGTTAACGAAAATCTCCGCCCTTCAAGGCTTGTTAAAAGCAATTTTGATTATATAAAACGCTCTGTTTTTACAATGTTAAGATTTGTTATAATCTATCGCCCGTTTAAATTTTTTATGAAATTAAGCCTTATAATTTTTGTTCTCGGGCTTATTCCGGGCGGCAGATTTTTATGTTTTTATTTAACGGGCAGCGGCACAGGGCATGTACAGTCTTTAATTTTATGCGCAATTTTGATTTTAATCGGGGTTCAATCTCTGTTTTTTGCTATAATTGCGGATTTACTTTCCATAAACAGAAAGCTTCTTGAAGATATTCAAATTAAAATAAAAAAGGATAAAAATTATGAAAGAAAAAGCTTGTGATTATTTTTTAAATAAAGGTTATTCCTGTTCGGAATCAATTTTGGCTGCCGCAGCTGACGAAGGGCTTGTGATTGAAGATTTAATTAACACGGGAACAGGATTTTCGGGCGGAATGAACACGGGCTGTCTTTGCGGTGCGGCGGCGGGTGCGCAGATTGTAATAGGCTGGTTATGGGGTAAAAATAAAACAAACACCGCACGTACTTTATCAAAAAAATTTATTGAAAAGTTCAAATCCCTTCATGGCACCGCATGTTGCAGGGCGCTGACTTCAAAATTCAGCGATTTTCATTCACAAGAAAGAAAAAATCACTGTGTTAATATGGTTGAGTCCGCTTCAAAAATTTTAGAAGAAATTATTGAAAAAGAAAAATTAAAAACCCTATAATTCGAGTTTTCTCTGGACGGGTTCCGATTCTAAAAGGTCGCCTATGGAACAGTTTAAAACATCGCAAAGTTTATCCAAATTTTCATAAGAAGGCTGAGTTCTTCCGTTAGCCCAAGAATAAACGGTTTGTTGGGGCATGTTTAAAACAAGCGCCAGTCTGTAGAGAGAATATCCTTTAAATTTTTTTGCCGCCTCTTTAATTTTTACTTTCATAATTTACTCAACAAATTTATTAACAAAAAATTAAATACTATGTAAATTTTATATTTTTTTTTATGATAAAGAATCATTCAAATAGATTAAGGATATTTAATTTATAAAATGTATAATTTCATTATAAATATTTGCTATTTACGGAAAAACAGTTAAAATAAGATTAGAAATTAAAAGGAAGAAAAATGAAATCTAAAATTTTAAGCATAAGTTTAATTTTACTCGGGCTTCTCGCTCCTATAGGAACCTGCCTTGCATCTTCAAATAACTTGCCCTCAAGCTTTTTGCAGCAAGCTATAAATAAATACAGGCAAAAAAATTATACAGGATGTATCCAAGATATGGACTATATAATTACTAAAGGTAAAGCGCTTGATATAGCCTATTATTACAAGGCAATTTCATACGCAAGGCTCGGGATGACAGAGGAGGCGAAAAAGTCTTATGAAGAAGCGCAGAGAATCACAAATAATCAAGCCTTAAAAGATTACACAACCCAAGCAATAGGCTGTATTGACGACCCTTCAAAATGCGACGCCAATCTTGATTCACAAGATATTACAACTTTTATAAAATCCGGTCAGTTTATGCATGATGATGTTCAATCAAAGCTTCAAAACAAAGCCGTTGAAAATGCAAAATCTCAAATAAACGAGGGTAAAGTTCCCGAAAATGAAGATTTAAAATATTTAAACATGGATAATTCCCAACCCACCGACAAAGAAATTGCCGACGCTGTCAGAACATTTGCCAAACTCGGGATAAACCCCTTTGGCGCCGGAAATAACATGCAGTCTTTTGATTCAAACCTTGCGCAGGCGAGTGCTTTTTTCGGAAATAACAATAACAATAATAACATGATGAATTTAATTCCGATGATTAGCGCAATGCAATCTTCTCCTAACGGAAAAAACGCCATGAGCAAGGAATTTATGCAAGCTTTTTTAATGAATCAAATGCTTCCGGGGCTTGATTTTGGCTCAAATGACAAATAAGGCTTTAGACTTTTTTTATAAAAGAGAATATTCCCTCGCAAAAGAAATTTTTGAAAATGAAGGTTTAACTTACGAAGCCGGAGTTTGCGCCCTTTTGTTAAGAGATTTAAAAGGAGCAAGAAAGTTTTTCGAGGTAAAAAAAGATTTATGCGCTGCGTCCGAATTCGGACTTATAATAATTGACATTATTGAAGATAAAACCCCGGCTTCTCCTAAATTTTTTCAGGTAAGGACATTTCTTGAAGTTTTTATAAATTTTTTTATTGAAAATGAACTTTTTGATTGGGGTCAAAAAATTATAGACTCGTACGAGTTTTTTACAAGGGCGAACCTTGAAGTCCCTAAATTTATTGCCCGTGTTTTAAACGCAAATGGTTACAATAATTTTGTTCATCGGTTTGCAAAGCTTGCAAAAGAAATATGTTTTTATGATGCGGAGATTCATTATATAGAAGCTGATGTGTACATAAACGAAGGAAACTATGAAGAAGCAAAACAGGCAATAATTGACTGCAAGTCGTTTGCAAAAGAATATTTCCCCATATTAAAACTGGAAAACAAGCTAAAAGAATTAACATCAAAATGAAAAAGAACTGCCGGTTTTTAATTTTTGTTTAAATTAATTTTGCTGTTTTCTTAGTTTTTTAATAAACCTGTCCAGTCTTGACATTGCTTCTTTAAGATTATCAATTGAATAGGCATAGGAAATCCTTAAATACCCTTCTCCGGACTCTCCGAAGGCATTTCCCGGAATAGCAGCCACTTTTTCTTCTTCAAGAAATCTTGTCGCAAACTCTTCGCTTGTCATGTTAAACTCTTTAATACATGGGAAAACATAAAAAGCGCCGTAAGGCTCAAAACATTCAAGCCCCATTTTTTTAAATGCGTCAACTAAAAAACGCCTTCTTTGATTATATGCCGTTTTCATTTTTTCCACATCCCCGTCCCCTTTTCTTAAGGCTTCAACGGCGGCATATTGGCTTGTTGTCGGGGCGCACATAATTGCAAACTGGTGAATTTTTGTCATCTGTTGAATAATAAAAGAAGGTGCGCAGGCATATCCCAAGCGCCACCCTGTCATGGCATAAGCTTTTGAAAAGCCGTCAATTAAAATTGTGCGTTCCTTCATCCCGTCAAAGCTTATAATTGAAGTATGCATATTTTTGTACGTCAGGGCAGAATATATCTCATCCGATAAAACATATAAATCGTAATCAGCTATAATTTTAGAAATTGCCTCTAAGTCTTCTCTCTCCATAATGGCGCCTGTCGGGTTATTAGGATAGGGGAGAATCAAAGCTTTTGTTTTGTCGGTTATTGCGTTTAACAGCTCCTCGGGTTTTAAACGAAATTCGTTTTTTCCTTTTAAATTTATTATAACGGGTTTTGCGCCCGCCAAAACGGCGCAGGGAAAATAAGACACATAAGAAGGCTCGGGGATAATAACTTCATCATTTGAGTTAATTAACGCTCTAAGCCCGATATCAATGGCTTCCGAGCCTCCAACCGTTACTATTATCTCGCTATTTGGGTTATATTCAACCCCTCTTGTTTTTTTAACATGGTTTGAAATTTCTCCCCTTAACTCTTTCAAGCCCGAATTAGAAGTATAAAAAGTTTTGCCCTTTTCAAGCGCATAAATTCCTTCGTCCCTGATGTGCCAAGGCGTGTCAAAATCCGGCTCCCCTACCCCTAAGGATATAGCATCTTTCATTTCCGACACTATATCAAAAAATTTTCTTATCCCCGAGGGCTTTAAACCTGAAACTTTAGTTGAAAGGGGTTTTGTCATGGGGTAATTATCTCTCTTTCGTCTTTTTGTTTTCGAGCAAGAACGGTTCCGTGGTCTTTATATTTTTTCAAAATAAAATGGGTCGCCGTGCTTAAGACGCTCTCTAAGGTTGATAATTTATCGGACACAAACATTGAAATTTCTTTTAAAGATTTTTCTTCTAAAATAACAAGAAGGTCATACCCGCCCGAAATCAGATAAACTCCTTTAACCTCAGGGTAATTGTATATTCTCTCCGCTATTTTGTCAAAGCCCTGTCCTCTTTGCGGGGTTACTCTTACCTCAATCAGAGCGTTAACTTTTTCTCCGCTTGTTTTTTCCCAATCTATAAGAGTGTGATAGCCGCAAATTATGCCTTCTTTTTCAAGGGTTCCCATTTCCTTTATAACGTCCTGTTCGCTTACCCCGAGCAAAACGGCAAGTTCATTTGCCGGTATTCTTGAATTTCTTTCTATGATTGATAAAAGCTCTTCTCTCATTTTTAATTCCTTTTTCCTTATAATATCACATCAGATAAAAATTAACAAAATTTTGCTTGAAAAATTTAATTTGTATTTGTATTATTTAAAAAAAGGAGAATTTTATATGAAAGTAATGCTTGTAAACGGTTCGGTCCATGAAAAAGGAAATACTTACCTCGCACTTATTGAAGTTCAAAAAACGCTTTTTAAAAACGGGGTTGATTCTGAAATATTTTATGTGGGGAAAAGCCCTATTGCGCCTTGTATGGGTTGCGGCGCTTGCGCAAAAACGGGGAAATGCGTTATAAACGATAAAGTTAATAATTTTATCGAAAAAATGGAAACATCCGACGGGCTTATTGTTGCTTCGCCCGTTCATTTTGCATCGCCTGTGGGAAGCGTTTTAAACTTTTTATCCCGTTCGTTTTTCTCGGGCTTCAGGTCAGGGAAAGAAATTTTCAGGCTGAAACCCGCCGCCTCAATTGCCGTTGCAAGAAGAGCGGGGACAAGCTCTACGCTTGATGAATTAAATAAATTTTTCTCAATATCCGAAATGCCCGTTATATCGGGAAGGTACTGGAACAACATATACGGGCAAACACCGGGGCAAATTGAAGAGGACTTGGAAGGGGTTCAAAACCTTCAAATTTTATCCTCTAATTTTGCATATTTTCTAAAATGCAAACAAGCTGCAAAAGAAAAAGGAATTGAGCCCCCCAAAAAAGTTGACGAGGTTAAATTTACAAACTTTATAAGATAAAATTAATCCCCGTATTTTAAGCTTAAAATACGGGGATTAATTTGGAACCCTTAAAATGAGATTTAATAAAAGAGCTTTAAAAATAATTTTAAAAATTGCCTAAAATAAAGTTTTGTTTATAATATTTTTATCATCAGGGACTGAGAAAGGTTAAAAATGAAAAAAGTTTTTTCTTTAATTTTGAGCGCATTGTTGGTGTTTGAGCTTTCCTTACCCGCATTTTCAATGACAAAAACATACAATGGCGAAAATATAAAAGTTGAAAGAAAAACTCGCCATCTGCACAGCAGACTTTCAAAAAAATATACAGGATATGAATATATAATTACAAACACATCGAACGCCCCTGTTACTTTAGAGAGCGTTACATTAACCGATAATTCAAGCGGACATGCGGCATATAATTCCGTTAAAAGGACGGGGCTCGGCGCAGCGGGGGAAACTTTAGGGTGGGGGCTGGGGCTTGTCCTCCCTACGTTAACATTATCGTTAATAGGCGCAGTTGTCGCCTGCCCGTTTATTATAGCGGGCAGTCTGGCAGGCAATTTAGGCGCAAAAGCTGAGGGAAAAAGATATGATAAAACAATTTCTCAAACAGCCATTGTTTTAGAGAAAAAACCGCTTATTTTAAAAGTGATAGCTCCTCATCGCCATGCCCCTAATGTTACTTTTATCTATAGCGTTAATAATTCGATTAAAAGGCTTGTTGCCAATTAATTAAAACATTTTTGAAAAGCCTATTTGTATGCCCGCACCCTGACGTCCGCCGTTTAAGGCAAAGGCTTGTAAATATCCGAAAATATTTTCGCCCCATTTTTTTCTAACCCCTCCTCCGTACATAACAAAAGGATGTATTCCAAGCCATGGAAGGGCAACATCATTTGCCATAAATCTGTTTTTGTTCATAATGTTCCAAACAACTCTGACCTCAAGATAAGGCTGACACCATTTTTTTAAATTTCCGATAAAAATCATCCCCGGAGCAATTTGAAAGGCGTTAAGCGTTGCGGGGCGCACTCTTACATGTGCCGCATTTGTGTAATTTAAAGTATTTACAAATGTGTAAGACATTAAATAATTAGGCTGCGCAATAAATTTCCCGTCGAAAAATTCAATATTATAGCCGGTTTTTAAAGCGGCGCCCCCTAAAATCATTTCAAAGCTGTCAGATCCGTATGCCGTATTTGCAAGGCATTCGCTTCCTCCCGCATTTGCGGTCAACCCCCCGAAAAAGTTTCCTTTATAAAGCCCGCCGACAAGTCCGAAGTTTCCGCCGTGCTGATATATTCCGTTGCCGTAGAATGTCTGGTGCGAGCCGCTATATCCGGCATAAGGACCCCAGATAAGACCCCAGCCATGCCTTAAATCTTTATAGCCCGATTCTGCGCCCGCAAATGCGCCGTAAGAAATGTTTGCGACTTTGTATCCGTATTTTAAAGGCACTTTTTCAAAATATGAATAAGGGCGAAGCCAATAGTTTGCGCCAAGATAAGGAAGCCCTGTAATTAGCGAAGTTCCTCTTTTTGCGGCAAGTCTGTTTTGATTTAAAAAATTCAATCTGGCACTTTTTGGCATAATCATATACATTGACATATTTCTGAATGCTTCATCGTAAGAATTTAGCTGAGATAAATATCCCCCGATTCTTGACGCAACGGATGACGTCATAATTGCGGGGTTAAAAGCGGAAACCGGATAATCAGGAAGTTCATCAATCCTGCTTAAATTTATTGTGCAGTTGTCATGGTCAAAAGAGGCTTTGTACTTATATATCGGAGTATCGACGATGTCCTCCCCCGTATAGTTAACGGATTGCGATAGAAGATCTCTTAAATGTTCATCTTCCATAGTATCCCCAAGGGGACATACTTGTATTCTTTTTTCTTTTGTTGCGCCAAGTGGCTCTAAATATGAAACATTTATTGAATGTCCGTTTGATGTAAAACTGTTTACGGAAAACGTATCCGAACAACATCCGTTTAAATCAAGGTCAATTTTTAAGTCAAGATCGCTGTTTAATGTTAAATTTCCAAGGTTTGTATTTAGGGCGCATCCTGTTCTTAAATCTATTTTTCCCCCGTTATAATTAAAATTAACCGTTTTATCGAAATTTCCGTAATACCCCCCTTGAGATTCTCCGAATTGAAGAATTCCGCCGTTCATGTTCATTACGCTGTTTGAAACATCGTTGTTAATAATTATCTTTCCGGTTGAATTTCCGTTTAAATTAATAACGGAATTTTGAATGTTTGCGGGGCTGCCGGATATTTTATCATTAAGAGTAATATCATATTCTCCCGCATTAAAATTTATTGTGCCCCCGTCATTATAAATCCCCCTGTTCCCGCTTGAATCGGTATTTCCGCTAAATTCAACCGGACGGTCATTTGAGGTGATATTTATCGTTCCGAACGACGAATTATAAATTGCTCCTCCAAGCCCGTTTGTTTTGTTATTTTTAAACACTCCGGTTAAGTTATCTATGTTTCCGAAATTTGCAATGGCTCCGCCCCCCGCAAAATTGAGGCTTTCTGTTTTATTATTTATAAAATCGGCGTTTAAGTCGTTAATTGTGCCCGAATTTTGGATTGCGCCGCCCATTTCATGTGAATAATTATTTTCAAAAATTCCTTCTATTTTTGATATATGGTTGTAATTTGCAATGGCTCCGCCCCATCCCGAATCAGAGCTGTTTTGATTAAAACTTCCTTTTATTGTTCCTATGTTTCCAAAATTTACTATTGCTCCGCCTACGGAATTTTTCGCTCTGTTTTTATTAAATACTCCGTCTATGGTTTCGATATCGGCGTTTAAATGGTTGTATATTGCCCCGCCGTTTAATTCAGCGGAGTTGTTTTCGAATTTACCTTTGATTTTATTTATAAAAGAAGAATTTTGGATTGCCCCGCCGTCCTGAGAAGCGTAATTATCGTTAAATTCCCCTTCAATATGGTCAATTGAGCCGTTAACGTTATAAATAAAACCCCCGATTTCACTTTTAAAATTTTTTGCTTTTATTCCTTCGACATTTAAGGTTTTGCCCCCGTTTAAAATTATGCCGGAATTTCCCGCCCCGTCAAGAGTATATTTGTTTTCTTTGCCTCTAATTTCCGTTGTCTGCCCTGCGGGGGAATTAAGCGGATTTGAAAGCTTAATATCCGCTTCAAGCTCTATAACGTTATTTGTATCGGGCGCAGAGTATGCCTTTTCAAAACCTTCCCCGTCATAAACCTCAACCGGATACGAAGGCAGAAAGACAGCAGCGAAAACTACGATTAATATATATTTTAAAAACCTTTTAAAGACCATGGGGAATAACTATGAATGTTAGGAACATTCAACTTATAGACGGTTTTTTTATTAAAAACATTCTCCAAAAAAAGGTATTCAAAAAAGAATAATAAAATTTTTAAAATAATAACAAAAAGTTTAATTTAATCCTGCGGGTTCTTCAGTTTCTTCGGGAACCTTAGGGGGAGCAATTATTTTTATTTTGACAATTCGCGCTCCGTCTACCTCAACAACTTTAAAAGTGAATCCGTCTAAAGAACAGCAGTCGCCAACTTCCGCAATATGCCCAAGCTGTTTTAAAACAAGCCCGCCTATTGTTTCAATATCTTCATCTTCAACTTCGTTTTGGGCTTCAAGGTGAAAATAGTCGTTAAATTCGTCAATTCTAAACATGCCCTTTGCTATATATTCGTTTTCATAAACCTGTCTTATATCTGCTTCTTCTTCGTCAAATTCATCCTGCACTTCGCCTACGATTTCTTCTAAAACATCTTCCAAAGTAACAAGCCCCGACACTCCGCCGAATTCATCAATTACAAGCGCCATTTCGGTTTTATTCTGTTTAAATTCATGAACCAAATTATCAAGGGTAATCGTTTCGGGCACAAGCACCACAGGGCGTATAAGGTCTTTTATAACTATATCCCGTCCGTTTATCATAGATTGATAAACATCTTTTATGTGTAATATTCCTATAACTTTGTCTAAGTCCTCTTCGTAAACCGGATATCTTGTATATTGATTTTCAAGGGTTATTTTCTTTAATTCATCAATTGAAACATCAATCGGAATACTTACCACATCCGGACGGGGCACCATGACTTGTTTCGCCATAATGTCCGAAAAATTAAAAACATTTTGCAGAATTTCTTTTTCGGTATCGTTCAAAACTCCTTCTTTGTGCGACTCGTCTATAATCATATCAAGCTCTTCAACCGTATGAACAAGATGCCCCACATGAGCCGGAGGGATTTTTAAAAGAGATAAAAGCCAATTTCCGAAACCGTTAAGAAGAAAAATAAACGGGGTAAAAATCTTTGTTATTGCCGCCATCGGTTTTGCGACAATTAACGCCGTATTTTCAGGGTGTTGAATTGCAACCGATTTCGGCATTAACTCTCCGATTACTACATGCAGAAAGGTTATAAGCGAAAAAGCAATTGAAACGGCAAGAGAATGAGTTGCGGGGGCTCTCATAGCTTCGGGCAAAAAGCTGAATAACGGCTCTATCATTTTAACAAGGGTGGCTTCTCCTACCCACCCTAAACCTATGCTTGCAATTGTAATCCCTAACTGTACCGCAGCAATTGAACGGTCAAGATGTTCAATCGAATCAAGAGCAATTTTTGCGCTTTTATTACCCTCTTTTGAAAGTTGGAAAATCCTTGTTTTTCTGACGGACACAAGAGCAAACTCGGAAGCTACGAAAAATGCATTTGCAAAAAGTAAAAAAGCTACTGTCAGTATATTTAAAACAAGCGGAACGCTTTCCATTTTATCCTCTTAGTGTTTACAGAAATTTATTATACTAAAAAATAATTTTTTTTCAAACAAGGGTTAACAGAAAAGGGAATGTTTTTAAAAATAAATCTTTGTAAAATTTATAAAAAAGGAGTCAGAAAATGAAAAAAATATTTATATTTTTATTTTTGGTTTTTCCCGTGGCTTGTTTTGCACATGACGTTGATTGGTGTCAAAAAAACGGGGGGCAGATTGAATTTAACTTAAACTGTTCGGCTGTTTTAAACTGTGTTTTGCAAGATATCTATAACACGCCTTATATTAAAGAAATTTATAACATAGTCTGCATTCCCTGTTTTTCATCAATTACAAGAAACGAAACCCCGAAGTTTTTAAAACTTGTAAGTGAAGGAGAAAACTTAAACGAAGGTTTGTTTGATGAATTTAATTATAAAACAACGGAAAATGAACTTATAAGATATATCTAAAAAAAGGAACCTTTTTAATTTTTGTTGTCGTAATCTATCCGCCCTATTAACCTGTTAAAGTGTTTGGTTACTTCCCTAAACATTTTTAAATCAAGGCTCTGTGCGCCGTCTGAGCTTGCATTATCGGGGTCGTTATGAATTTCATACATAAGCCCGTTAGCCCCCGCTATTAAGGCAGCTTTTCCCATAGGTTCAATTAAATATCTTCTCCCTGTTCCATGGGACGGGTCAACAATAACGGGAAGATGGGAATATTTATGCAAAATGGGAACGGCGGCTATATCAAGGGTGTTTCTTGCATAATCGCTGTCATACCCTTTAACTCCCCTTTCACAAAGAATTACGTTCGGATTGCCGTTATACATAATATGTTCCGCCGCAAGGAGAAATTCTTTAATTGACGCTGCGGGACCTCTTTTTAACATAACCGGTTTTTTAATCCTGCCAAGTGCTTTTAAGAGCTTAAAATTTTGCATATTTCTTGCTCCTACCTGAAGAATATCCGCATATTTATTAACAAGGGGGATGTCCATAGTGTCCATAACTTCCGTTACAACAAGAAGTCCGGTTTGTTTTCTTGCTTCGGCTAAAAATTCAAGCCCCTTTTCTTCAAGCCCTTGAAAATCGTAAGGAGAAGTTCTGGGTTTGAAAGCGCCCCCCCTTAAAAATTCACATCCCATTTCTTTTGCTGCATGGGCTATTTCAAGAAGGCTTTCTATGTCTTTTTCAACCGAGCATGGTCCGACCATTAAAACAGGCTTTTCTTTTCCGCCGATTTTAACCCCGTTGTTAAATTTAATAATTGTGTCTTTCGGATGAGCCGTTCTTCCCGCAAGTTTATAAGGTTCTTGAATTGCTTTAACGGTCCTGACCCCGTCAAAAGAAGCAATAATTTGCGGGCTTAAAATTGTTTTGTCCCCGATTGCCGCTATTACTTTCAACAGGTCGCCGTAATTTATGTTTACCCTAAACCCGTGTTTTTCAAGATATTTAATAACTTTTTCAACCTGTGCGTCAGTTGCGTTTGGCTCCATTACAACAATCATTTTTCATTCTTCCTTTAAATCGTATATTTTAATTAAACCATAAACAATCAAAAGGAGAAGAAATTGAAACTATTTATTAAGAGAACCTATAAAATCTTTCATGCCGAGGGTTTCAGAACCTGCCGGAGGAATCATATCTTTTGGAACCGTATTTTTAGGCGTTTTATCATCGTTATTTGTTTTGTTCTTAATAAATTCAACGACTTTTCCTATAACGGGCGTCATAAGAACGGTAACAAGGAATCTTACCGTTAAGGTAAAGACGGTTAAAGATTTTGCTTTCGAGATATTTTTATTAATTTTACCGGCGTATTTTTCAAACCCTGATAATGCCATTTTTGCAACGTCATCAGATTTGAACAAGCCTTTTTTGATTCCTTCTTTAATAACGTCATTATTTTGAAGCTCTTTAATTCCTGTTTTTGCAACATCGGAGAGGTTTTCAACGCCGCCGGAAAGCAATTCCGCCGAGTGCTTCGTCATATTTTTGAGGTCAAAATCGGAAGCGTTGTTAATGCCTTTTTTAACATTTTCAATAACGCTGCCGTTAGATTTTTGGAACATTTCGGAACCGTGTTTTTTCATATAACCCGATAATAAATGTTCAACCGGCTTATCGGTATATTTATCAATTAAAAATGCCGCTGCGCTTGAAGCTGCCGTAACCATAATATTGTTAACTATTAAGGGGAGCTTTCTGTCTTCCTCAATTTTTTCGGATTTTCTTGTATTGTTTACATAAAAATAAGTAATTGCAATTGACGCCATATCAGACCATCTTGCAGCCGGTTTTTCAAATTTGGCGGCGGTTCTGACAAGCCCCTGACCAACTTTTGTGGGAGCGAATTTGCCTATTAATTTTGCAATGGGTTCGCCGAGAAAATCATCATAAGCCTTTTTGGCGTTACCCAAAGCACCTGTAAATGAAGGCTGATTTCCGGATTTTTCCGTATCGTTCAAAGAACCTGTAAATGAGGGTTGATTTCCGGATTTTTCCGCCTTTTTGTTTTCTTTATCCGCTCTGATTGAGTTCATAACCGTCATGGTGTCTGTCGGATTAGAGGTTTCTTGCACACCCTTTTTATCTTTCTTTTTGCCGAATAAAATTGCAAGAACAACCGGAGTAAGCGAAATTGTTAAGCCCGCTTTTAGAGGAGAAACAGCCATATCGGGCATTTTTTTGAATGTTGTTTTAAACGAATCCGCCATTGTTGATTTTAACCCGGGCAACACTTCTTCGTTTTGAAGAGTTTTTACAAATTTAGCGTCTTTAATGTATTTTGTCGGATTTTGGCTTTCAATGCTTGATGAAATTCTGTTTACGGCATTTGAAAACGGACTTAAAAGAAGGTTTGAAACCCCGAAGCCTATGACTGCAGAAACGGTGTTTTTGGTTGCCGCCATTTGTTTATCTTCCATTTCCGCTCCGGGCATTGCAAGAACACACATAGGCTTTAAAACGCCTGCAACGACAAGAGCCGCCGCTGCTTCATAAATTGCTTCGTTTTTGTCAACAGCTCTTATAACGCTGTCAAACCATTTTGCCCCGCCCATTTTTTCTGCCCATTTCGGGACATTAAGCTTATCGCCCTGTTCAATGGCTCCTTTCGCAAGGTTGGTTAAAAGTTTCGCACCCGCAAGCGGCTTATTTGCGCCCGAAAAGGAAGGAGAATTGCTGCCGTTTGGGGTGATATTCGCCGTTTTAATTCCGTTCACTTTCATAACAACTTTATAAACCATGAGAAAAAATTAATTTGCCCGTCATGTAAAGCAATCTTAACAATTTGTTAAAATTTGGCTTTTTTCATTGTTTATAAGAGAGTTTAGCTTGTTAAATATAATTTTTTCAAAATTTATTCCGTAAAGAGAATTAATTTCGTTTATAAAAAAACATGGGCTTGTAATATTAATTTCGATTATTTTATCATCTATAACATCTAACCCCGCCATATAAACCCCGTCATCCGCCAGAGTTCTTGAAATTATTTTCTCCATTTCTTTCTGCTCTTTTGTTAAAGTTCCTAAAACGAGATTTTCTTTTTTATGTTCTACAAATTTAAAATCGTTGTTTGTTGCAACTTTTGTAACGGCATAGTCAAAAATTTCCCCGTTTATAAAAATAAGCCTTTTATCTCCCTTTAAAACCCCTTTTAAAAACTTTTGAACCATGACTTTTGTTTTGCCGTTATCAGTGGCGGAAGAAATTATCGCATTTATGTTTTTATCAGTTTTATTTAAATAAAACACACCCGATGAAAAACACTTATTTAGAGGTTTTATAATAATTTCTTCCTCCTCAAACAAAAATTCTTTTATAAGGCAAGATTCGGATGTAACAATATTTTTAGGGGCAAGAGAAGGAAATTTGTTGATGTAAAGCTTTTCGTTTATGTTTCTCAAAGCAGCCGGAGAATTCAACAACAGCACGTTTTTATCAACACAATCAAGAACGTATGTTGCGTTAATAAAGTCTATATCAACCGGAGGGTCGGGGCGGACAAAAATAACATCGTAATTGTTCAGGCAATTTTTAATATGCTCTTTTGATTTTATAATGTCATTGTTTTTAATTTCGACTTCATAAATTAAAGAAAAAGGTATATTTTCCTTTAAATAAAGCTCATGCTTTGTTGTAACATCAACTTTATATCCCTCTTCAATAAAAGTTTTTATAAGCCAAAAGTCAGTTACTAAAACATTAAACTCAAAATATTTATGTTCAATTTCATCAATTATAAATAATGCTTTTTTCATACAGACAATTATATTACAAAAATTTTTTGCGGCATATCTTACCAAACGGGGGATATTCTGGTATAATTTTGTTTGTTTGATAAGGTCGGATATGCTAATGCTTAATTTAAAAATCAAGCGGGCGCTTGAAGTTATAGAAAAGGAACCCGAAAAACTTGACAACTACAGGGCACTTGCCGATTTATATATTGATAAGGGAGATTTTCACAGTGCTTTTGAAGTTTATCAGGAAATTTTAAAAAGAAACAATAAAGACATCCACGCTCTTTTAAACTCGGGCGGAATTATGTTTTTTGAAAAAAAATATAAAGAATCAAAAAGGTTTTATTTAAAGGTAATTGAAACGGAACCCAAAAACCCTTTTTCTTATTACAACCTCGGAAACATTTTTGCAGAGGAGGGGTTTTTAAAAGACGCACTTAAAGCTTATAAAAAAGCCCTTGAATTGGGGTTAAAAAACGCTGAAATATACAGCGCAACAGGCATGTTATACTCTGATTTAAAAAAGTATAAAGAAGGAAAGGATTTTTTTCTAAAATCATTGAAACTTGAGCCTGATAATCCGGAAACCCTTGCTAATTACGGAACTTTGTGCCAAAGAACAGGGGATTATAAAGAAGCCGAAATTCAATTTAAAAAATCTCTTAAATTTAAAGAAAATAACCCTCAAGTGCTCCATGCGCTTGCGAACCTTTATATGAGCGAAAATAAAAAAGATTTAAGCGAAGAATTTTATAAAAAAGCACTTGAAATTTCCCCTGATTATTATGCCGCATGGGTTTCTTTCGGGCTTTTTTACACCGAAGAAAAAAACTATATTGAAGCTGAGAAATGCTACAAAAAAGGAATCGAAATAAGCCCGGATACAATAGGCGCATACATCCTTCTTGCTCATCTTTATTCCGATAATTTGAAAAAATATAAAGAAGGAATTGAAACCTGTTTAAAGGCGCTTGATTTGACCCAAAATAAAACCTCTCTGTATGTTTTTATCGCAAATAGCTGTATGCTCAACTCCGATATTAAAAGCGCAATAAAATATTACAGACTCGCAATAAAAGACCCGCATGTAAGTTCGGATGTTATGCTTATTTATCTCGATATCTTAAAAGAATACATTGAAGGAAAATATAAAAATGCGTAACGGTTCACAAGTTCCCCTGTTTGATAGGCTCATTGCCGCAGGCTCTTATTTAACCTTAGGAACGGTCGGCATGGTGTGGTTTTTAATTAACTTTATCGTTGTTAAAAAGCCGATGTCGAGGTTTTTGACTTACAACATTTTTCAATCTTTTATTTTATCAATTTTATTTGCGATAATCAGCCTTGCATACAGTGTCTTTATAGGGATTTTAACCTCTCTTCCTTTTGTCGGTAAGCTTTTTTATGATATGCACATTTTTCTTCTTCAAACGCCGATATATAACACGATGAACTTTATTAACTTTATCATTTTTATATTTATAAGCTATCTTGCAATATTTGCGCTTTTTGCGCAGCTTCCTTTCATACCTTTTGTTTCCGATTTGGTTAAAAAAATAAACTTTTAGATAACATTTGCTTGTTTTTGAAAACAATAGTATTATACATTTTATGTTTGACAGCCTTAGAAGAATATTTGATAAAATTAACCGTCTTGACGGTTTTATAAGCGAATATAAAGAAAACGCCGGCGAAGTTTCCATGCCAAGTTACGCTTATATGAACTGGGGAATCAAACTGTTAGATTCCGGAAACAACAAAAAAGCATTTGAGATGATTGAAAAAAGCGCAAATATGCCTTATGTCAATTCGGATTCTTATGTAAATTTGGGAATAATGCTCGCAAAAGAGGAAAAATTTGAGCTTGCGGTTGAATATTTTAAAAAAGCGACAAAATTAGATAATGAAAACGCAAAGGCTTATCAAATGTTAGGCTCGGTTTATTCCGAACTCGACAAAAAAGAAGAGGCAAAGCATGCTTTCAGTATCTCTTTAAAATTAAACCCCAGAAACCCCCAAACTTATTTAAACAGGGGCATTTTTTTTGCAAAAAACAATAAAATAAAAGACGCTTATTTAGATTTTCAAACTTCATGCCGTCTTAACCCGTCAAACCCTCAAAGTTGGTTTTTATGGGGGATTTTATGTTTTCAAAATAATGACGTTTTGGGCGCAAAAGATAAATTTAAAAAAGCTGTTGCGATTCAGCCTTTTTTTTCTGACGCTTATTTTTACCTCTCCTCTGTTTCTTTGACGGAAAAAAATTATAAAAGTGCGGTTTATTACGCAAAAAAAGCAATCGCAACAGACAATAAAAAAACGGAATCTTATCTTAACCTTGCGCAGGGATGGCTCAATTTAAACAATGAAAAAGAGTGTCTGTCGGTTTTTCAAAATGCGCTTGATTGCATAAAAGATGAAAAATTCTATTTTCAATGGGGAAATTCTCTTCAATATTTTCAAAAGTGGGAAGAATCAATAGAAAAATACAAAAAAGCAATTGAGCTAAACTCTTCATGCTATATTTTCCGCTATTCCCTTGCGATTTCTTATTTTCACATTAATGAAAACGAAAAAGGGAAATTTGAGCTTGATGAAGCCCTGAAAATAAAGCCTGACGATATCCCTTCTCTTAAAACTTTGAGCAAAGTTTATTATATGGAAAAAGATTATGATAAAGCCGCCGAAATTTTAAAAAAAATTATTTCGATAAACCCTTCCGAAAATTCCGTATATCTAAATATAGCTTCAATTTATGAACTTGCCGGAGATTTTATCTCCGCCCTTGAATATTGGAAAAAGGGGGCGGAATATAACCCGAACGATATCAACGTTAAAATTAATCTTGCAAATGCGCTTTTGAGAACGGGGGATATTCAAGGGGCAATCAGAAAAATGAGGAGCCTTTATAAAGACAATAAAAATAATGAAAAAATAGTTCTCATATACGCTTTAAGCCTTATTGAGGGAGGAGAAATATTTGAAGCGATTGAAAAACTCGATATTTTAATTGAAAAAGATGCTTTAAACCTTCCCGCAAGGCTTGGCAAAGCCGAATGCCTTATTCTTCTTAAAAAAACCGAAGATGGAATAAATATTGTTGAAGATATAAAAAACAACATCCAAAAAGAGGGTAAAAAGGAATTTATTGAACCATTAATTAAATTTTGTGATAAAATAATTGCACAAGATTTTGATTTTGAAATTGATAAATCAAAATTTGAGGAAATCAAAAACTGCCTAAATATTATGAAGGAAAATTAAAAGAAACATGTCTGTTATAGTTCAAAAATTCGGCGGAACTTCCCTTGCTGATATTGACAAAATTAAAAATGTTGCAAACGCCGTTGTCAGAGAGAAAAAACTCGGAAATGACGTTATTGTTGTTGTTTCCGCCATGGGGCACACAACCGATAACCTTATAAAGCTTGCTCATGAAATTTCGGAACACCCGTCAGAGCGTGAAATGGACATGTTAATGTCCACGGGCGAACAAATTTCAATTGCTCTCTTGACTATGGCAATTCAAGAATTAGGCTACAGCGCAGTTTCCATGACAGGCGCACAGGTCGGCATTTTGACCGAGGATACCCACTCAAAAGCAAGAATCGTCGACATTAAAACAGAAAAACTTCTTGAACATCTAAACAACGGCGAAATCGTTATTGTGGCGGGTTTCCAAGGGGTTACGCAAGAAGGCGAGATTACAACTCTCGGAAGAGGGGGCTCAGACACCTCGGCGGTTGCAATCGCTGCGAAATTGCAGGTTGAAAGGTGCGACATATATTCCGACGTCGAAGGAATATATACGACAGACCCCAGAGTTGTGCCGACCGCAAAAAGACTAAAAGAAATTTCTTATGAAGAAATGCTTGAGCTTGCAAGAGTCGGGGCAAATGTTCTTCACCCAAGATCCGTTGAAACCGCAAAACAGTTTCAGGTGCCGATGAGATTAAGAAGCTCATTCAAACTTGACGATTTAGGAACACTTGTAATAGGAGTTGAAAAAATGGAAATTTATAAACCCGTAACGGGGCTTGCATGCGATAAATCACAGGTAAGAGTTGTTATTTGCGATGTAAAAGATAAACCCGGCAACGCAAGCAAACTGTTTTGTCTGCTTGCAAAGTATGAATTATCTGTTGATATGATTATTCAATCTTTTGCAAGAAACTCCAACAACACAAATGACATAGCTTTTACAATAAGCAAAGAAGATTTGTCGAAATTCGTTTCAATCAAGGATGAAATTTCGTCTATTCTTAACCCCTCAAATATCCATATAGATGAAGATATTGCAAAAGTTTCCATTGTGGGCGCAGGCATGATTGACCGCCCCGGTATTGCTGCCAAAATGTTTGAAACGCTTGCAAATGAAGAAATTAACATTAAAATGATTGCCACATCCGAAATTAAAATAAGCTGTCTTGTTGAAAAAATGAACGCAAAAAGAGCGATTGAATCTCTTTGTAAAAGTTTTGAGCTTGACGGCTCTAATGTTGCGTTGGTTCATGGAACTCTTCCGGATTAAAAAAAAGTGGAATTTAAATTAGTTGCAGGTTTAGGAAATAAAGATGTAAACAGGGTTGTTGCCCTTGTATTGCCTTGGCTGAAAGCCGGAGCCGGAATTTTTGACACATCCGCAAAGGTTTTGCCCGCCCTGCAAAAAGAAATAGTTAAAAACGGCTATAAGCTTAACGATTATGAATTTTGCGTTTCTGTCCCCGTTTCGGGAGATGTTCACGGCAAGAAAGCTTTAATTTTGCAAAACCTTTGCAAAAAGTGCGGAAAATGCGCTAAAAAATGTAAAGAGGGAGCAATCGAGAAAAAAGAAAACGAAATTTTAATCTGCCAAGACAAATGTATCGGCTGTATGCATTGCAAAAAAGTATGCGATTTTAACGCAATTGAATTTGGCGACGATATGAATTCGGATTTTGACGAGTTGTTGGAAACAGACGCTAAAATTGATACTCTCGAAGTTCATATTTCAACAAAAGACAAAAAGGAAATTATAAATTTTTATGAAAAAATTGTAAAAAAAATTCGCGGAAGAATTAATAAAATCAGTGTATGTCTTAGCAGGACATATTTTTCAAACAAAAAAACCGAAAAAATATTAGCTAAATTAAAAGAGTTGTCAAACGGGTTCGTTTTTGTTGTGCAAACTGACGGAATGCCTATGAACGGCGGTAAAGAAGATTTTGCAAGCACAATTGAAGCGGTTGCCTTTGGGGTTTTTGTAAAAAGTTTAGGGTATGACGTTATTTTATCAGGCGGCACAAATTCTCACACCGCCCCGCTTGCGAAAAGTTCGGGGCTTGATTGTACAATTGCATACGGAAGCTATGCGAGAAATTTAATATCCGGACTGAACACAAAAGAGGCTTTTGAAGCTGCAAGAGAATTTATTTTGAAAACAACAAAATGCTAAATTACGTAAAAAATTTTATTAAAGAAAACAGACTGGAAAATAAAAAAATTTTAATTGGGTTGTCCGGCGGAATAGACAGCGCCGTTTTAGCAGATATACTCTCTAAGATAAATAACACAGAGATTGTGTGTATTCATCTTAACCACAACTGGCGCGGGGAATGTTCCAAAAGGGATGAAGAATTTTCTAAAAATTTTGCAAAAAAAAGAGGGCTTGCTTTTTATTCAAAAACTCTTGATGAAAACAACAAACACACAGAAACCGCAGCAAGAGAATCAAGGTATGATTTTTTTTATCACACAAAAGAAAAATTTAAAGCAGACGCCGTTTTTTTGGCTCACAACAAAAATGATAATATAGAAACCCTTATTTATCGGCTCTGCAAAGGAACTGGACCTAAGGGGCTTTTGTCAATTCCAAAAATAAGAGATTTTTACTTTAGACCTTTGCTTGATTTTTCAAGGAAAGAGATTGAAGAATATGCAAAAGAAAACGGAGTTGAATTTGTTCAAGACGCTTCAAATTCGGATATTAAACATAAAAGAAATTTGATAAGGAATGAGATAATGCCTTTGTTAGAGAAAATTAACGAAAAAACTGCCGATTCAATTTCTAATTTTATAAAAATTAATACAATGAATCAAAAAATTGTGGATACGGCGGTTAAAAAAGCTTGTGAAAAAATTTTTGAAGGCGATAAAATTGTAAAAAGCAAATTTTTAAGTTTGGAAATTGAATTAAGATATGAAATTTTAAACAGATTTCTTCAAGATGTTTTAAAAAATAGAGATTTTAAAACTATAGACAGTATTATGAAATTTATTGAAGAAAATAATTCTTCAAAAGTTTCCGTTAATAAAAATGTTTTTTTAAAAATTTACAACAATAAAATCTACCTTCTAAAAAATGAAAAGAAAGAAGATGTAAAAGAAATCTTATTAAAAGAAGGAAAAAATGAGTTTGATAATTATACAATCGAAATCATAAAATCCGTCCCTCCCTTTTCATTTCCGAGCGCCATAGAACAGGTTCAATATTTTAATTTGAATTTTGAGCTCCCGTATAAAGTGAGATATAAAAGAGAGGGGGATTATATTGTTCCGTTTTCTTTAAAATCTAAACAAAAATTAAAGACCGTTTTTATTAAGAAAAAAATACCCTCTGAAAAAAGAAGTCAAATCCCTTTGATAACATTGGATAAAGAAGTTTTGTACGCTTATAAAACAATGGTTAGCGAGAAGTTGAGGGTAGATAAAAATGAAAAAAATTGTTATAAGGTAATAATAAAGGAAAATTAATATGCAGCCTGAACAGAAATTAAAAACTCTGGTAAGTCAAAACGAACTCACCGAAAGGATAAAAGAGCTGGCGAATGAAATTAACGCTTATTACGGCGTAAACGAGCCTATTACGGCAATTTGCGTTTTAAAGGGCGCAGTAATGTTTTTTTGCGAACTTGTTAAATATTTAAAAATGCCGGTTCGTATGGAATTTGTAAGCCTGTCAAGTTACGGCTGCTCAAAACATTCAACAGGAAGAGTTTCCGCCCTTAATGTTTCGCTTCCGCCGTTAGAAAACGAAAGAGTGCTTGTGGTTGAAGATATAATGGACACGGGGCTTACTTTAAAATTCCTCCTTGATTATTTAAGAACAAAATGCAGCGTTAAAGAGGCAAAGCTTGCGGTTATGTTTGATAAAAAATGTGCAAGAAAGTTTGATATAGAGCCTGACTTTTCGGCGTTTAATGTTGATGATAAATTTATTGTGGGCTTTGGGCTTGATAATAACGAATTTATGCGCAACATACCTTATGTTGGGTATTTTGAAATGTAATCATACAAACGGGCGAAAAATCTTTCAAAAAAACAAGTCTTACGGTTGATTTTAATTTTTGAAAAATTTTAGATAATAATTCCTATGAACACAAACGAAGAATGCTTAATTAAATATCTGTCCAATGGAAAATACGAGCAAAGAGAAGTTACAAATTCAATTGTAGGGATTTTGTTGAAATATAAAAAACAGTTTTCTTTTGAAGGGTTAAACACTGTCGGTAATATGATTGACGAGCTGGAATTTTTTGATAATTTACTGTATAATTAACCCGTTATGAAAGAAAAAATTTTAAAAAATATTTTGTATGGATTTTTTGTCGCCTTAGTTTTTGTTTTAATCGTTTTTTTGCTTAAAATTTTCAACTTTGCCGATTTTCTGGGCGACATTGAAAATAAAACCTTTGATTTAAGACAGCAAGTAACTTCAAAATATAAAAACCACAGCAAAGATATTATGATTTTGTCCGTTGACGATCCAAGCTATGAGTATATAGTTTCCGAATACGGAGCATGGCCTGTTCCGAGAGATTTTTGGGCAAATCTTGCAATTGAAATTGAAAAATATCACCCCAGAGCTATTATATTCGACCTGCTTTTTGTGCAAAATTTTAAAGCATTCGGAAATTCCGATAAAATGCTCTCTGAGGTTGTCAATTCCAATAACAACATTTACGTTTCGATGAATTTTGACCATCAGCTTCCTGAAGTGCGCACTCCGATTGACCTTCCGAACAGCTTAAAAACCGAAATCGAGGGGGATGTTAATTTTTTAAAACAGTCTGATGCCATTAACTACACAAACGTCAGAGGAGTTTTAAACGATATATTAAATGGCACGGATAATATCGGCTTTATTAATATTTTGAGAGATAAAGACGGAATTATAAGAAGTAATTTGCCGCTTTTTCGCTATAAAAACAATTTTTATAAACACCTTGATTTACTTGCGGGGCTTGATTTGTTAAAACTCGGTTCAAGCAAATTAACCGTGAAAAATCAAACCATTTACTTTTCGGACGGCAAAAAAATTCCGCTTGATAAACAGGGAAGAGCTTATCTTAACTGGTACGGCGGGATAAACACCTATGATTATGTTCCCGTATGGAAAGCCGACAAAGCTATTAAAGAAAACGACAAAAAGTTTTTAAGCTCTTCATTCAGAGATAAAATTATTTTTGTCGGCACTGCCGCCACAAGCTTGTCGGACGTCAAATCCGTTCCGGTTTCAAAAACTTACCCCGGTGTTGAATTACAGGCGACATTTTTAAATAATATTTTGGATAACAACTTTATTAAAAAAACAGATACCGGTCTTAACGTTATATTAACCCTTGCGCTTGTGTTTTTAACAGGGTTTATTGTAATTCGTTCAAAGTCGGTTTACAAGACAAGTTTTTTTGTTATTCTGCTTATTTCAATATACTATCTCTTAACCCTTTTAGTTATGCATTTCTTTAATCTTTGGGTTGCGCTCGTCATTCCGGTTGCCGCCTCAATAGGCACAATTACCGTGTCTTATGCCTTAAAGTACATAATAACTTCAAGGGATTACGAACACACTTATAAACTTGCCGTAACAGACGGTTTAACAGATTTATTCAACCACAGATATTTTCAAGAGCAGATGAAAATAAATGTTGAAAACTCAAAAAGATATAATGCGCCTTTTTCTTTAATCATGGTTGATATTGACTTTTTCAAAAAGTTTAATGATAAATACGGACACCAATCGGGCGATGCCGTTTTAAGACAGGTGGCCCAAACCATTAAAAAAAATATCCGCTCAACTGATATTCCTTGCAGATACGGGGGCGAGGAGATGTCTGTTATCTTGACAAACACTAAAAAAGAAGAAGCCGCTCTTGTTGCTCAAAAAATTTGCGAAGCGGTCAGAAACAAAGAGTTTGAGCTTGCAAACGGAAGCTGGACGCATGTAACCATAAGCATTGGGGTTTCAACCATGCCGCTTGATTCAGACAGTGTACAAGGCATGATTGAGTATGCGGACAAATGTCTTTATGTTGCAAAAGAAAACGGCAGAAATCAAGTTGTATCAACTATAGAATAAAAATCTTATGCTATCGAATTTCGATTTTTTAAAAAAAGATTCAAAACTTTTTAATATAATAAATGACGCCGAAAAATTATATAGGGACGGCTATTTTGAACAAACAATCATCCAGACAAGAAAATTTGCCGAGATAATCTGTAAAACAACCTTAGGGGTCAGAAGAACGACGGAAGAAACCTTCGACGATATGCTTGCAACTCTAAAAGATATAACAGATGGAGAAATTGAAAAAGAATTTATTGAAGATATGTATTTTATAAAGCATCAGGGCAATTTGGTAGCCCATGATAAGGCGG
>CAYUWO010000010.1:0-17623 GCA_964448535.1 uncultured Gammaproteobacteria bacterium
CGCTTTAATATCTTTCTTATTCTTAATCGGCTCTGCAATATGTTTTTTAACCATTTCTTTTTTCTCCCTATATTTTAATATAAAATTTCACTCCTAAAATTTTCCTTTAAGATAAGGACGATAGATTGCTGCATTATTTTACAAATGTTCGCATAAAGGATTGACTTTTACGAACAATGCGTTAAACCGAAAATAGTTAAAGCCCAAGTAAGGAGACTATTTATGACAAAATCTAATACTAAAAATCGGATATTGCAGAGTGTCTTCGGTTAAAATGAAGACAGGCAGTTTGAAACAATACTCTTGTGATTAAATCTATTGACCGTCTGGGAAGAAATTTATCCTATATGGAAACAAGGTTCAATAACCGCACGTGAAGCAATGAAACAAATGAACGTTTAGCCACTAAATTTACAACACAAAATCGGTTATTTCTTAATTTGAGTGTTTATATTCACCAATTCTGTTTCTTCGGGTTTTTTATTAGTTCTAACTTGCTTTATAATTATATATAGGTTTTAAATGTTCTATTATTTTAGCTGTAGGAGTTATTAGTTCTTTTATTTCATCTCCGTTTTTATATGTCATCGGACTTTCATCGATTGTTCTTGTTGATATGCAACAACTGTGTATTCCTTTCATAGATTTTTTATATTCTGACATTGTTAATGTTTCTTTTGCTTTTGTTCTTGAATATAATCTTCCTGCACCATGCGGAGCTGAATTATTCCAATCTTCATTACCTAAACCTGAAACAATAAAACTTCCATAAGCCATGTTAATCGGGATTAATGCTTTTTCATTTTCTTTTGCTGATATAGCACCTTTCCTTATTATATTATCTTTACCTATATAATTATGTATTGTTTCAAAAGATTCAAGTTCTTTCCAATCCATATTATCTAAAATTTCTTTTGCCATGATAAGTCTGCTGTAATGACTGTATTCTTCACATATTTTTGCACATTTGAGATATTCAATTGCATCCTCATCCTTTATATAAGAAAGTTGTTTTAATTCGTTTTCCATATATAAATTAGTTTCTATAGCTTTTTGTTGGAAATAAATTGCCATTTTATTTCCAAAATCTCTGCTTCCGCTGTGGATAATTAAATAAGTGTCGCTTTCACCTTTCTCAAGAGATATAAAATGATTACCCGCACCTAATGAACCTATTTTTAATAAATCATCATTTGCTCCTCTTTTGAGATAATCTTTATTATATCTTATTACTTCTTCTTTTAATTCTTCCGGAATTAAATCAGATAATGTTTTTCTTCCTTTTAAACCTGTCGGGATAAATTGTTTTATTACTTTATCTAATTTTAGATAATCTCTTAAGGTTCTGCATTCTTTTAATTTTATGGTTAACATACCGCAAGATTGATCTACTCCGATTATATTAGGTATTATTTCTCCATTCTTCGGTAAATCAGAAGTGAACCCTATTGTACATCCTTTTCCTGTATGTCCATCAGGCATGATTCTAACATTGCAATCTTTAAATATAGGATGATTGCATATATCTTCAACTTGTCGTATTGCTTTGTCTTCTATGTTATCTGTAAATATTTTTGCTAGTGTATATTTTCCTTGTATTTCTTTCATAGTTACTTCCTCAATTTTAGTTTTCTTGCTATTTGTGCTGCTGTTCTTTCATCTATATGCAGTCTTTGTGCTACATTCTTTACTGAAAAATGTTCTTCACCCCAGATTTGTTTAAACTCTGAGTTAGAAACAGCAGTACCTTCACATCGGCAATTTCCGGGGATTTTATCTCTTATTTCATAACCCATATTGCCTATGAAGTTTTTAAACTTACCAAAGTCAGTACATATTCCGTTTTTATCAAGCCATTGTTTAGATTCTGACTTGTAAAAATCAGACATGTATTTGACTATCATTTCTTTGTTTCCGCTAAATACTACTTTATTTGCTCTTATTAAATATTTCATTTTCTACCTCTTTTTACATATATTTTTATTTCCATAATCTTATATTTTTAATTCTAAAATTTCACCTTTAGTCATTTTATAGAGAAGTTGTTTTCATAATTTTATTATAAAAGTAAAACACGCCATTTCGGGCGTGCTTTGTATTTATTCTTATTTTTTTGCTTGTTTTATAGCTTGCCTGAATTTATATTCCATTTCTTTTTCTATAATATTCTCTTTATCAACAGTATGAATTTTTAATGCCTTAACAAATTGATCAACAAATTTCTTTTCTATTAACACTTCCTGATTAGCATTATCGCTGAAAAATTCCCAGAGCTGCGAATAATTTATAGTACCTTTTTCCCATTCTTTAATTATTTCTTTTGTTTTGTCATCTAAATTTTCTTTAATTGTTTTGCCCGATGTTTCATCAATTTTTTTTATTTCAACTTCTTCAAGTTTTTCTATTTTATTATAATTTGGCTTAAATATATAAAAGTGGGTTTCTTTGCCTTTAAAATCTTTATCTTTTTTCACGGTCTTATAATACTTTATTAATTGATTACTATAAACACCGTTGTATGGATCGTATTTTTCTCCGTTTATACCTGATTTGATTTTGTTCTCTATAACAAAGACATCATCATCAGTATTAATTAATAAATCAATATCATTGTATTCTCTTCTGATTTCAAAAGTATTTGAAGTATTTATTTCAGGTTCATACTCTAATACATTCTTTGCAAATCGTTTAAAAATTTCTTTATCGTTAATGTAATATGCCAGCATATTAGAATAAGATAACTCATCATTTTGCTTGCCCATAATGTTTATTAGAGTTTCTTCCTCTGTCTTATCGTCCGGATTTAAGCATTTAATTTCAACATTAAATATTTTGTCATCGTCATTGAATGCTTTTTCAAATTCCTTATAATCTTTCGTTCTTTCAGGATTGAGATAAAAATAGCAGCTTTGATTTCTCATCTTTGCATTTTCAAAACAATATGTAATTTCTGTTTCAGTTATTTCTTTTTTTACATACTTTGCTTTATATTTTTTTTTATACTTTGCTTTATCTTCATTATTATCTTCGGTTATTAGCTCGTCGTTATTGCTATTATCGTTTTCTTCACCATTCTCGTCGGTTTCTTTACCATATTTTATATAAACAGGTATTGAAGGCTTCTTTATATCTTTTGTTTTACACCCGAAGTATATTGCGTGTTCATTCCCAGCGTTTCCATTAAAAATATCACACAAATACACTCCGTTATATTTAATACCGGGGTCTTTAAATATTTCTTTTAATTGTTCTAAATGTTTTTCGCTTTGTTCTTTTAACCGGTTAAAATAAGATTGTTTCCATTCCTTGTATGCTTCTTCCCAGTCCACAATTTTGCTTATTATTTCATTTTCTTTTCCTTCTTTCCAATTAGTATATTCATTATTTTCTGTATAAGATGATGTACCTGAATTTGATGCTTTGTTTACTACTTCTTCATCCCACGACTTCATTAATTCATCAGTATCTATATCTTTATTATTCCTTATTTTTTCTTTTTGATTTTTTTCCCATTTTTTTAACGCATTCATAAATTCTATGTATTCATTATCAATATCAATAACTAATTCTTTCCATTCAGCTTTCAAAGCGGCGAATTTTTTATCACCTGGCAGGCTGAGAGCGGAACGGGATTCAGATATTTGTTGTGCGCCATCTTGATTTACATTTGCTTTAGCTATAATTTCAAGTTTATTTTTTCCCGCACTTCGTGTATATAAAATAGTTTTAATTTTATTATTCCAAGTACTGGATAAATAACCATAAGGAGAAATATATAAATAATAATCATCACTGTTATCAGGCTTGTAAGCATTTATGATTTCATGCCCGATATTTTTATTAGTATAATCTCCTGTGTACATTGTATTTATTAAAATAGTATCTCTTGCCATACTTCCCTCCCTTGTCGCTACTCTATCATATTTATACCTTAATGTCTAAAATTTCACCTTGTTTGTTTATATATACGCTTCCCTGTTCTTTATTCCATACAGCAGCCAGTCCGCAATGAAAATCTTGACAGCTGTTATATTTCCCGAATGGAATAACAATATTTCCCGTTTATATCAATATGACCATGTTTAGAGTCCCTCCTGCATTCAAACAGTCCTTCTTCACTTCCCGAGAGAATAGAGTGATAAATAAAATCTGTTAAAAATTCACCTTTGTTATTAATCATAGCTTCTAAACCGTCATAATTACTAACAAAAGCAACATCTTCATCTTCAAATTCATAACACGTCATATCTTTATCAGGAAGTTCAAACAGTTTTTCACCTTTTGTATTAATACAAATTCGAGGACCGTAATCCAACTTACCGTCTTTCATTCCGTCAAAATGAATAAATGCTTTTCCGTTCTTAAAATTACTAAAATCATATCCGAACATTATTTTGTTTCCTTTGGTTGGGTTGCTGATAAATAATCGTCAAATTTTTCAGAATATTCTTCAAAATCTTCTAATATATATTCTTGATATAGAATTATATCTTCTTCCTTGCATCTTTGTTTATATTCATCACTTATATAATATTTATTTTCTTCATAAAGTCTTTTTAATTCTTCACTGAATTGTCTTATTAAATCAAATTTGTTAATAATAAAATCACAGGCAGCAACAGTATGAGATAAATCTTCATCTCTTGTTCTGTCCACCCAATTTCTGAGTTTTGGGTCATCCCTATCTAAAAATACAAGTCTTATATCATCGTTTTCATAAGGCATTGCAACAATATATGAACAAGGTCCTTCATATTGAACAGTTAAAAGAAGGTTCTCTTTCAGAGTTGTTATTTCCTCAAAAAACTTTAAAAAAAGGCTAATGCTTGGGTACATATCAGTTTGCATTGACTCGTAGTTATTTATATAAAAATAATATGTACCGCTTGGTGCGTGTGCAAATGTCTTTTTGGTAAAAAGTTTTTTAATTCTTTCAGGGGCAGATTTATTAATTATCTCATAAATCTTACCTTTTCCTCTTTGTTTATCTAAAATATAGATGTCATCTTTATGATAAATTTTATATTCCATTTTTTCCTTTCGTGACTCTTTTAAATCTATTAAAGCTTATAATTCTGACAAAAACGGACAGATTATTTAGCTTTATTTGTATATTTTCTTGTTACTACATCATACCTTTTCAGAGTTAAGTATTGAAGTTTTTGAGAAAGATAATCATACGGATTTACTCTCAGGTAAATCCTATTGCGTTTTAATTCTTGGAGTTCTTCAAATTCCCGATTCTTTATCTCTTTATCCCCTATGAAATATCGTTCCGTTTTTGCTTCCATATCAGCTTCTATTTTTATTGTGATAATATCTGTGGGAATTGCAGGAATAAGTTTAACAATTTTACCATTGGTTTTTGCTTTCTTTGCTTTGAAAATAATGTCGTAGAAGTATACAGCCTCTGTTTCTTGATTCCATAGCAGCATTAACAGGTCTTTATTTCTTATTATCCATTCTTTGACTTCGTTAAAGTATTCTTCATTATATGGTTCTTCTGATAAAACTTTAGGCTCATCCTCTATTGAAACGGTTATCAGATTATTTCCTACTGCAACGGTTTCTTCTGTATTATTTTGAAATTTTAAAAAAGGAGTTTTGTTTTCTACTCTGCTGAACAGAAGAAGATTAACGCTTAACCCTGTTACGTATTGCCCATAACTATCGCCATCCGAGTTTAAAGACTCAAACATTTCTTCACTAGAATAATAAGGACCTATAAGATTTTCAGGTCTTATCATCTTTTTTGTCCATGAACCTAATTTTCTTCTTGATACTCTTTTTTTATTTTTCTTTTGCTTTTTCATTATTTTACCTGAGAGCATTTTAAATCCGCTTCGGACTTTTCTTGTTCCTTTATTTTCATATCAATTACTTTGCCTTTTTTATTAATAAAGCCCCAATTATTTATATATTTTACTGGAATGAAATCCAAATTATTTTTGTCAGGGTTAATGTCGGAGAATATAAAATCAATTAATGTTTTGCCTTTCCAATTAATAATTCCGAATTTCTCGTCTTTTGAAAGAATTATAATATCATCCAAAAGATAAAATCTTTCACCTGCCATAAAATCAAGGGTTAATAAATCTTTTCCTTTTGAATCAGTAATAATTGTTTTATCTTCATCACAGAACAGAAAGTATAATTTGCCATTCAGGTATGAATAATAAATTTTATCCGATACGTGAAGAATTTGAATATCGCCGTTAATATCCATTACAAATTGTTTTTCATCCTGACGAGATGCAATAAACAATGAACCGTCAATATTATGCAAATATTTATATTTTACTATCCAGTCTTTAATTTCTTTACCATATTTAGGGTGTTCTTTCCCAAATACTGTTACATATTCAGGCTTTATAATCCAATTAAAGTTTTTATCTATTATCCCCCAGCCGTTAGAATTATCTTTTTTAATACAAGCATAATTACCTTTAAAGTTTTCAATGTATTCGATTTTACCACTATTACGCTTTGTTAAAATCTTAAATTTATCTTCTATTTTCAGATTTTTCCCGATATCCATTAAATATTTTGTTACATCAAGTTTGTGCCGTATTTCATCAAGTGCATTTAAAAAACAGTCTATAAAACTCTTTTCAACCATGCAATAATAAAGTTCTTTATCTTGTTTATCATCACCTGTTTTTTCATAGCAGGCTAAAGCTAAATAATCATCCCCTTTATTGTTCGAATATTTTTTTTGCCAGATATGGAATTTATCCTGTTTGTAACCTCCCAAATCAAAACGGACATACTCTCCGTTTTTTGCTTTTTCAAGAGCAGTTCTTATTTCTTTATTATTTCTATAATCAAATTCTATTTGACAAACCGTACTATTATCACTAATTATATTCAACCGGCATTTTAAATATCCCAAATGATTTTTATTCTCAATTAAATTCCCGTTTATATCATAACTATTATCAATATAATATTTTAGTTGTTCGTCCTCATTTTGGGGATAGGATTCTATATCTATTTTAATTTCGTATCTTAATCTTTTATGAATTATCCCGAGTTGTCTTTGGGGTTCGGGCATAATTTCATTTGTTGCATACCATTTTTGGGTATATTTCGAATATACCCAGTTTTTTTCTTCAACCCTATTTGACATATCTGTTTCTAAAGATTTTCTGAGTTCATCTTTTGAAATTGGAATAATTTTTTTACTTTCTTTATCCAGAGTATATAATTCTTCGGAAAATTGTTCTTCAAAGTCATAATCAAGAATTTTACCATCTGCTTTAAGTTTTTCCCAATAATCAATATCTGCCTTTTCCTCATCCTCAAGGCAAACATCAAACTTCCATATTTTATCAAGATCCTTGTAGGCTATGTCAAAAACTCTGACATGAGAGGTTGGAATATATGTCCTTTGAAATTCTTCTTTATTATCAAGGTATTGACCTAATGTTTGAATTGTATTTTTTACATAGCAAACTTCATTCTCATATACATTATCAGGGTTGTTATCCATATATTTTTCTATTTTTAATAAAATATTTCTTATTTGCTTTATAAAAGTCGTTTTACCAATAATAATATCGGAAATTATTGTTTTATTCTTTGGAAAACCGTTATCAAAAACACTAATCCTTATACAATTGTTTTCGACAGGCAAAACTGTCATTGCACAAACAAACCCTTCATCATCAAATGTATTCATAAGATTTTTATCGTTATAATAGGCAATATGTTCTATGAAATTTAAAAAGTCAAAAATACTGCCTGTAACATCCGTAATAACGATTTCCCCGCCATTGATACAGAATTTATAATTAGAATAATTCCATTCTTTGCATAAATCCCATGCTGTACCTTTTGAATTGAACTTTTTTACTTTTCGGGGAGTCGAGGTATTTAAAACAGAATATATCTGTTCTTTTTCATCGTATAAATCAAGAGCATAATTTGCTTCATCAATAGAATAATAACCGTACAATCTTTCTTTTAACATTATTTCACCTGAAAGCATTTAAAGTCCGCTTCAGACTGACTTATCTTTTATACAAATAATTTTTCGGCATCCATTTTTTTTGTAGCTTCATTTATGGGATACCCGTAATATTTAAACTCTTTTATCCACGGTATAGGATATCAGAATCTTTTATTGCGACATATCTTTTACCGAGTTTAATATCGTTTTGTTTAAGTAATTCATTTTGTGATTAATAAACACCGTCAAAACCTATTTTGACTTTTTTATCAGGCAAATTTTCAGGCTTTTTTACCCCATTCCGGCTTTTATCAATTACGGGAATATAAAATCTCAATTTATAAATTTCTTTTTCTTTTAGTCTGGCTTGAATGTTGTATCCGCAAATATTTCCCTGCTCATCATAGCAAAATATTGCGTTATATAATTCATCATTTTTCTTTTTTCTCATCGGGTTGTTTAATTCTTCTTTCGTCAACGGTTTTTTGTTTAATTCATCTTTAGCTTGTTTATTATAATAAAATTATTTTGAGATATTTTATTTGCATAAGATTTAATGATATTTTCCCTGATTGTAATAATTTTATTTTTTGAGCCGATTACAGCCGTTTTTTTTATTTCTTAATAAATGTTTCATATTTTCTCCTTTTTTTTAATTATAAAACTTAAGTATGTCAACTGCGGACATACTTAAGTATAATTTCTAACGGAAGAAAATTCATCCGATTTATTGAATATAGTATTTAAAATTCGGGTAACCTTGACAATACCTGTTGCCGTTTCAGATTATTATCACTTATTGCAACAAAAAATTATTAAAATTGTTCATCATTATTTTATTCGTTTAAATCAATAACTAAGCATCTAAATGTCTTTTTATCTTTATTGCTACCTTTGTCATCTCCAAGTGTCTTAAAGTCTATCCAATTTAGTTTATATGAATTTTTTATATGCAATGAGCGTCTTTTTGTTTTTCCATTATCATATACTAACACTCCTTTTTTTGTGTAAATCGGATTTTTTTCATCTTTTAAAGGCATATTACAGGCTAATCTACCAGTCTCTTTGTTCTCGCTCCAATAGTTAGCATGGTTTGTTATAAAAATAACAAAGGATTTACAATTTTTACCTTTTTCTTTTGCATATAGTTTTATATTTTCCATTCGTTCAATATCTTCATATACAGAATATCTTCCATAGTCATCGGCACTTTGCTTTTTGAGATTGAAGTTCCCGCATAACACATCCTCACCATATCTGCAACAATCTTTCAACTCATCCAATTTATATTTAAATTCAATAAAATAATATGTATCGTCATATATAAAAAACAAATCTATTGATTCTCTGCTGTTTTCATATTTACTTTCAATTTTATTGCATGTGCATTCACTATTTTTATAATATTCACATTCCTTATAATTATAATTTTCAAACTTACAAAACTGTTTATTTCTGAGAGCATTTTTGATTTCTTTTGTAGATTCTTTATCCGTTTGAGAATATAAATCTATAGTTTTTATAGGGTATTCCAGTATTATATTGCTGATTTTACCTTTATAATTTTCATCATCTTCATTGATTTCATATAATTTTTTTGCAAAACTAAACTGTAAATCAGCTTCAGACAAGAAAATTTGATTGCCTTTAAGTTCCTCTTTTAATTTACCTAATATAGAATTGATTAAATCGTCCTTCTCACAAAATTTAATATCACACATTTTTATTTTACCTCCTTTTCAAGTTAAATAGCTTATCATAACCAATATAAAAATTAAATAAGTATCTTCTGCTTTAGTTAATTATGTAAAGTGCTGTTTTCAGTATACATTTCAACCTCCTTTAATTTTTATTATAAACATGTTATCTGTCAATTTCGGTGATATATAAATGATAGCAAATTTTTTATTTTAATCAAAATCTTTACAATTTATATATCCTGATATACAGCATATTTGATATATGAGTTTAAATTTTTGAAGTTCAAACTCTGTATTAAAAAATCAAACATAATTGTAACAGGCTAAAGATTTTCAAAGGGTAAAACCTCGTTTTAAAAATAATAATGATATGACAATTAAAAACTTTTTAATCTGTTCTTATAGAAAACAGACACCTTAATATCATAAATAGTATTAGAACATTTATTTCCGGAGGTTAACGCTTTAACTCTGGTGCCTATATAAAAATCTAATGGTTGTATATATGCCACAAAACATCCAATGTATGTTCTTGCAACATTTTTTCTTTGAATTTTCTGATATCCTTTGCTTTTTTAGGGCCGATTGCACAAGTTATTGGTAAAAGCACCACTATCACAACAGGGATTCAAAACTTTGTTAAACGTAGTAAAAAACAAGTTTAATATATCTTGTCCCATCGTGCTAATAACTTCTTCTTTATTATTTTTTTTCGCCAAATTTTAAATCTGTCATCTTCAGTATCAGCTAAAATTGCAATTATTTTATTTCCTGTTAATACTTTTTCATAATTGACGTATGCTTGCATTTGAAATAATATTTTATCTTTAACAAAACTAATATCAAGTAATGATGTTTTGTTCCATCTTTTGATTTAATTAACTCTTCATCAATAGTCTTTCCTTGTTTACTTAATGCTTTAGGATAAGAAAACTCATTATTTTCTATATTTGAAACTAAATATTTTTTTCTAAATTTTAATTTAAAATTTCAGCTTAGTTACAAGAGCTTTAAAATATCGCAACGTAACAGATAAATAAAAGGAGAATTTATATGATTAATACCACGCTTGAGAATGAAAACATTACCACAAAGGAAACGGCCACTTTTGAAAGAAGCTGCTTAGATATTAGGACTAAAGTACCATAACAGCATGTAATCTGTTAATGAATAATCTCTCAATTGGTTGTATAGATTATGAATGCAAAGTTGTATGGATAAAGGGAAATTGCACAAAGAAAATTCCTAAATGACTTAGAAGCTGGTCATGCGGAGTTAAATAATAATTATTTGCAAGAACTTGCTTCAGTACCTATTAAAAGACTAACTCCAAATTTTATTCAGAATTGGCATAGGAGTCTGTTTAAGAAAGGTGCAAGTGACCCATTGTATATAATGGATGTAATTAAGCTTTTAAAGAGGTCTTTTTCATATTGCATAGGCTTAAGGCTATTAACTACAAGTCCATTTAATATATTAAAACCTATAAGTATTTTTCAAAAGATTAGAAATCGTTTTACAACATCTCAAATGAAAGAAGTTATGCCTGCTTGTATGGATGTAACGCCTGAGTTTTATTATATATTTGTCTTAGCTTATCTCTTAGGATTGAGATTGGGAGAATATTCAGCTATAAAACCATGCGAAAATAACTATGAATGAATATAAAAATCGCACAAAGACAGAAAAATCAACCGGAATTGCAGATATATCTGATGGAGCATATAATGTTAGATAATTCAAATTTTATGTTCCGTACAAGTAAGGGCGGTATGATGTATGCTAAATGGGTTGAACGTAAATTTGAAAAATTACTTGAACTCTGCAGGCACCCAAAAGATTTCTGCCGAGTGCATGATTTAAGAGGTCAATATGTAGATTTAATGCATCTGTGTGGAGTTCCTTTAGTGCATATTTCAAGACAAGTTGGACATAGTAATCCTAAAATTACTGCCAATGGTATATACTCAAATTCTTAATGAGCTTCCACAGGGAGCTAATCAAAAACTTGATGCAATTATATTTGGCAAAAACAATCCAGCGAATATCGGATTAATTCAAAAAAATGTTGATAATGGTTTTAACAGTTTGGATTTATAAATAATTATTCTATAATTTCTCGAAAATAGTTTATTGTATATAAAGATATATTGTATAACCTTTTATTTAACTCATAATCAGCTAAATATGCCCTGACTGAAATCTTAGAGTTAAACTCTTTTCTAAATTGAGAAAGGTTTTTTGCTTTTAGATTTATTGAAGCTTTAACTTCAATAGGAATAATCTCATTTTCATATTGAATAATATAGTCAATTTTTAGCAGATTTTTACATTTTTTACAACGAATATTTATTACAAATTAACACTTATTGCAAGGAAAGGTTTAAAAATAATCGTGTATCCCAATTAAATCCGTACTGCAAAAAGGCTATTTCTTGATTATCTTAATGTATTATCAAATTTCTGAACAAAAAATTCTGCGACTCTTTTTGTGACTTGTGATTAAAATTTTATTCTTTTTGATAAATTATATCATAGGTAAACAGTAGTAACAATATCATTTTTGAAGGCATAACCGGTTAAAAGCCTTATAAATACTATATTATTCAAATTAAGTGTTAAAAAACATGTTATTCGCAGCTTTTTAGTATGGTACCCCCAAGCGAATTCGAATCGCTGTCTACACCGTGAAAGGGTGGTGTCCTAGGCCTCTAGACGATGGGGGCATAAATCATGCCTGCTATTTATCAGTATACACGAAAAGTCCGATTATGTCATTAAGTTTTGATAACTGTTTTTGATAACTTAAATTTTGTTTTTCAAGATTTCTTATATTGCTTTTATACTCTTGAATTGTAAAGTTACAATCTTTAATAGAGCTGTTTAAGCAGTCCTTAACCCTTTGAGCGTCTTGAAGAACGCTTTTCATCGGAATGCCCAAAGCTTCGATAGTTTGTCTGATAATTTGAGCGCCGGTTTGTTTTGAAACGCCGCTTGGAAGCTGAGTAATAAGCCTTTTTAAAACATTAATGTTGTTGGGCATTTCAAATTCTTCGGTGTCCTCTTCAGAATTTATACTCAATTTAAAATCAGGGTTATCGCTTAGATCTCCGGATTCGATTTTAAAAACGGGGGCGTAGTCCTCGCTTTCTTCAGGGTCAATTTCAACAGAAGGCGTGTCATATAAATCTAAATCATCATAAGGGCTTTCGTCATCCTCATGTTTATCTTGAAAATCAACTCCGGAATCTTTAATTTCTTCAGTGTCATTGTGCAGTGCCAAAGTCGTATTGTCTAATGCAACTTCTTCATCAGTCTGGATTTGATCCGCAATGTCCCCTGCGTCTGTTTGCGCATTAGCTTTATTCTGTTTTTTTAGCGCGTCCGCAATTTTCTTCCCCATGCTTGAGGCCAATTCGTTGCTTGACATTGTTTTTCATTTCCTCTTCTTAACTTCATATATGTTAACTATAAAATAAAAATTTTTTAATTTCAATAGTATGTTTAAATTATGTTAAAAAAAAGGGTCCAAAATTTTCGGACCCACTGTCTGGAATTAAGAATAGCTGGAAGTATGAAAAAGATTTAATTATATATAACCGCACTTTATTAAAGTTTGCAATCGCCCGAGTGGGTAAAAGAAGGATAAAATTATTTAAATACCTAATTTTGACAATTTTCACTTTTCATTGTCAATTTATCCATAGTTTGACCGTTAATTTCTCCGCCTATTAACATAATAATGGAAGTATAATAAAGCCAAACCATTAAAATAGCAAACACTCCGATTGTACCGTATACTTTGTTATAAGTTCCCAATTTTGTTACATACAAAGAAAAAAGCCAAGAGCCAAGCAGCCAAAAAACACAGAAAAATAAAGACCCCGGAATAACGCTTTTCTTAATTGAGAACCTTTTCGCAGGAAGAAAATAATAATTAACTACCGCAAGCACAAAGAGCATAATAAAAGACAGGGGCCATCTTGTAATCAAAATTAAATTGGCAATATTATCGTTTAAATTAATATAAAATTGTAAAAAGTTGACTATAACTCGTCCGAAAATGACAAGGTTAACGCTTATAAAAAGCAAAAAAGCGTTTAAAAAAACCATAGCTAAAGCAAGAAGGCGTGTATGGATAAAACTTCTGTTTTCTTTAACTTTATTTGCGCGGTTTAGCCCTTTAATGATAACCGCTATAGCGTTTGACGCAAGAACAGACGTAATTATAAGCCCGAACACGGCGACAATTCCGCCGTTTTGAAAAAGGTTTACTTCCCTTAAAACTCCTTGTATTAAGTCAATTACGCCGCTCGGGGCAACGGTTGAAAGAGCCTGAATAATTTTTGTAACAAATATTTTTTTGCCGAGCCACCCGAAAACCCCCGTTAAAAAAAGCATAAAAGGAAAAATCCCAATTGCAAGCATATATGCCATTTCTGATGCCGCATTCCCGAAATCTTCACTTATAATGGTTTGTATTAAATTTATAATATATTCTTTTATTGTCTGAAACATTTTATTAATTCATCCAGTATAAGTTCAACTGCTTCGATTGCGGGTTTTTTTATTGTGCAGCCTGCCGCTCTTTTGTGTCCGCCGCCTCTGAAGTGTTCGGCAACAGGTGTTAAATCGAGCGATTTGCTTCTTAAAGAAACCTTCGTGATTTTATTTTCATTTTCTTTTAATAAAATTGAAACATCAACCGCGCTTATTGATCTTAAAGTTTCAGCAATTCCCTCCGTATGTTCATTTTTAACCTTGTATTTTTTCATTAATTCAGGCGTTATAATTGCATATACAACTTTGTTATCAAAAACAAATTTTGCATTTGAAACTATATCCGCCTGAAATGTAACCATGGATTTCGGTTTATTTTCATAACACAAACGGGCAATTTCTGAGGTGTTTATTCCTGTTTTTGAAAGCTCCGCTGCGGCAAAAAATGTATTCGGGGTAACATTTTCATATTTAAAACACCCCGTATCGGTTAATATTGCAACATATAACCCCAGAGCCATTTCTTTTGTAATTTCTATATTGTTTTTTTTAAAAAGCTCAAACAACACTTCGCCCGTGCTTGAATATCCTTCTTTAATAAGGTTTATTGAGGCGTATCCTCTGTTTGTCTTATGGTGGTCTATATTAATCGTGTTTTGTGATTTATCAAAAATCGCTCTTGTCCCTTCGACAATTCTGTCAATTGAGGCAACATCAAGAGCAATTAAAAGGTCATATACGTCTTTAACCGTGTCCAAAAACTTGACATTTTTCAAAGTTTCAATGAACTGATAGTTATAAGGAACCCCCGTATTTGAATTTGTTTGAATTAAAATATCGGCTTTATCTTTTATAAATTCTTTCATGCAAACCGCCGCCCCGAGAGTATCTCCGTCAGGGTTAACATGGGTTATTATAAGAATCTTTTTTGCTTCCTCTATTTTTTTGAAAATCTCATCAACCATAACTTTTTAATTATCATAAAAAAAATTAAAAATCAAAAAACCTTATTGTTACAACAACTTAACGATTTTCCTTGATTTGAAAAATATAGTACAATACCTGTGTGGAGTTGTAACAAAATGAACAAAGCCATTTTAGAGAACAGGATGCAAACAGATGAGCTTGACAAACAACAGAAAATCTTTGATTGCGGCGCTTGTAACCGGCGCTCTTGTGTTTGTTATCTTCGGTTCTATTACTCTTAAAACGCCCGATACCGTTCAAACAGCTCCAAGCTACCAATTTGTTGTTGCAAAAACAGACATTAAAAAAGACGATAAAATAAAAGAAGAAAACGTGGAAATAAAAGATTTTCAAGTAAATATAGAAGGAACATACAAGGCAACCGGCGAACTTATAGGGAGAGTTGCCAAACAGGATATCACGGCGGGAAAGCCCATTATGCAGGCTTTTATACAGCCGATTGATGTTCAAGATGACCCTCTTAAAGGGGTTGAGCCGGATGAGGGGTTTAGAGCCGTTCCCCTGTTAATAAAAAAATCGTCCCTCCCTCCTTATGTTGCAACAAACGCAAGATTTGACCTTTTTACAAGAGAAAACACAATGAAGGTTGAAAATTTACGCATTTTGGCAATTTTAGACACTTCAAAAGACGGAGCAAATAAAATGCTTCTTCTTGAAATCAAAAATGAGGATGTTCCGGCATTTATTAAATATCAGGTAGACACAAAAGGCTTTATTTTTCTTCAAAAAAATACGGGCGAGTATGGAGAATATAAATTTGTGGACTTTGAAAAAATAAAAAAACAGCAGGAAGAAAAAACCGCAAAACAAACCGCAAGGCGCACAAGCGGAGCGGTTAGCGGGGAAATCCCTTCTCTTAAAAACATTCCTGATATTGAAGACATACCCTATGTAGGTTCAAAAAACGTACAGACAAAAGAGCCCCCAATTTCGGGCAAGGGAGTTGAAATTATAGTGGGAAATACAAAATCAAGGGTGGAATTTTAGAATTAAAATGAAAAATATATTTAATAAAATTTTAATATTTTTAATTGTTTTTGGTTTAACGCCTGCCTGTTTTGCCAAATTCAGAGAAATAAACTCAACAGGATACGAGGATGAAGTGCCTGTCGTTTCTTTTGAAGATGTTGAAAAAAGAACCCCCGTGCCAACTTTTGAAACGGTTAACGCAATAAAAGATAATAACGAAAAGTTATACGGAGTGGTTGGAAAATCTCAGGTTTTGAGCTTTGATAAAAACATAGAGAGAGTATCAATTACAAACGATGAAATAGCAAACATTGTTGTTTTAAGCCAAAGGCAAATTTTAATTAACGGCAAAAAACCGGGCGCAACAAGCATAATTTTTTGGAGCGAAAAAAATCAAAGCCCTGTTTTTTATAATTTAATTATTCAGCAAAACGCCGACCCTTTTATTCAAGCGGTAGAACATGTTGCGCCGAATGAAAACATATCCGTTATTTTTAACGACACGGGCGCAATTTTAACGGGACACATAAGCTCAACAAACGTAAAAGAAAAAATAACAAACCTCGCAAAAGCATACAACATGAATCTTACCGACATGACCGAAAGCCCCTCAAAACAAGTGCTTCTGGAAGTCAAGATAACGGAAGCTACAAAAAACTTTTCAAGAAATTTAGGGGTTAATTTAATCGGCGGGAAAAATGTTTCAAACGAAGCTATAGGAGCATCATGGGTTGATTCAACCGGAAAAAACGGATATATGGGCTCAATTGAGGGCGGGCTTGTTTTAGGATATTTTAAGCCGGGAAAATTCGGGGTAGATTTTGAAGCAAGCGAAGCAAAGGGAGATTTAAAAATTCTTGCCGAGCCGAAACTTTTGTCAGTTAACGGGGAAGAAGGAAGCTTTGCCGTTGGTAATCAGGTGCCCGTGCCGTCTGAGATGGGAAATTACGGAAATGTATCTTACGAATATAAAGATACGGGCGTAATTTTAAAATTCACTCCCACAATTATGGAAGATTCCGGCAGAATCAGGCTAAATTTAAAGCCCGAAGTGTCTGAAGTTGATAATTCCATTTCGGTTACATCAAACGCCGGTGCTGCCGTATACGGATTCAGAACAAGAAGAGTTGAAACCACGGTTGAATTAATGGATGGAGAAACTCTCATTATCGCAGGGCTTACAAGAAATTCATCTTCAAGGAGCAGGACACAGGTTCCTATTCTTGGTAATATACCTGTGTTGGGAAATTTCTTTTCCATAACTGACGATAAAAAGGACGATGGTGAACTTGTAATATTTATCACGCCTAAAATTGTAGATAACTCAATACATTCCGAAAACCTTTAGATAGGAATTTTATGGCTATAAAAATTGATACCGTAATAATAGACTCTGAAGACACTTCAAGAGAATTAATCACAAATTATCTTTCTCAAGTTGAAAATATAAACATTGTTCAACAGTTTAACGATATTCTGCTTGCACAAACTTTTGTTTTAGAAAATAAAAAGCATA
>CAYUWO010000010.1:17633-26694 GCA_964448535.1 uncultured Gammaproteobacteria bacterium
CTTGTGATAATTGATATCACTCAAAAAACAAATATGGCGCTTGATATAATATCAAAAATTTCAACCGCTCTGAAAAATTGCAGAATAGTTGTCCTCTCGTACGATATGAACTCAGAAATTGTAATAAAAGCTCTAAGGGCGGGAGCAAGAGAGTTTTTAATGAAGCCTTTGATTGAACATGATTTTATTGAAGCGGTCGAAAAAATGAAAGACCTTGTTTTGGGGAATATAAACGATTCAACAAGATGTAAAGTTATAACCACATTCTCAAACAAAGGCGGAATCGGAAAAACTTCCATTGCGGTTAACCTTGCAATGGAAATTGCAAACTTAACCAAAGAAAAGGTTGCTCTTGTCGACTTAAATATGCAGATGGGAGATGTTACGACTTTTTTAAATCTTGATCCGGCGTTTGATACATCTTATGTAATAAACAATTTGGATAGAATTGACGAATCTTTCTTGTTAAGCACGCTTGAACAGTATAATAAAACGAGTCTTTATGTTCTTGCAGACCCGCCGGACATTGAACAGGCGGAAATTATCACCCAAGAAGATATAACAACTTTAATTAATGTTTTAAGAAATGTTTTTTCATACATTGTAATAGACACAACTTCAAGTTTTGACGCCAAAACAATAACTGCGCTTGATAATTCCGATTTAATTCTGCTTGTCAGCATAGTAAACCTTCCTTCAATCAGAAACTGTCAAAGGTGTTTTGATTTGTTTAAAAAATTAGGATATTCAAAAGATAAAATCAAACTTATAATAAATCGTTATATGGAAGCGGATGACATCAAAGCGGAAGATGTTGAAGAGGTTTTAGACCATAAAATATACTTTAAAATACCGAACAATTATTATACAATTATAAATGCAATTAACAAAGGGATTCCGATTTGTGATACGGCGCCCGGTTCGAACATTTGTAAAAGCTTTAAGCAGCTCGCCTCTCTTGTTTCGGATAATTATTCCTACACTTCAAATTTACCAAACAAAACGAAACATGAAGGCTTTAAGCTTTTAAACCTGTTTTTGAAAAATAAAGGAGAAGCATAGTTGTCATTAAAAGACAGATTAAATTCAAATCAAAATAATAACAGAGAAGAAAATAACCCTGATAATTTTATCAGTTATTCTCAAGGTCCTTTAAATGAAGAATTAAGAAGCTTAAAAGATAAGCTTCATGTATTGCTGATTGAAAAAGTGAACACAACTCCTAATTGGTCAACTTTTAACGATGATGAACAAAAAACATTTATAAGACAATTTATAGATTTTCAAATTTCAAGCAATTTCAGACAAACCCCGATTAATAAATCGGAAAAAGAACGGCTTATAAAAGAAATTGTTCAGGATACAAAAGGTTTCGGACCCTTGGATCCGCTTCTGGAGGATCCGGGGATAAGCGATATTCTTGTTAACGGAGCAAAAAGCGTCTATATTGAAAAAAACGGAAAACTCTATAAAACTTCTATAGTTTTCAAAGATAACGACCACCTCAAAAACATTATCGAACGTATAGTTTCAAAAGTGGGGAGAAGAATAGATGAAAAATCCCCTATGGTGGACGCAAGATTGCAGGACGGCTCCCGTGTTAATGCGATTATCCCCCCCCTTGCAATAGACGGCCCCTCTCTGTCAATCAGAAGGTTTAAAAAGGATGCGGGAACTATTGAAGCTCTTTTAAGATGGGGCTCAATGAGCAAAGAAATGTCGGAAATTTTATCCGCAGCAGTCATGGCAAGGTGTAACATAATAATATCCGGCGGGACGGGCGCAGGAAAAACAACTCTTTTAAACAGTTTGTCCGCTAAAATCCCGCATGGCGAGCGCATTATAACAATTGAAGATTCGGCAGAATTATCCCTTAAACAAGATCACGTAGTCAGGCTTGAAACAAGACCTAAAAATATTGAAGGGGAAGGCGAAATAACAACGAGGGATTTGGTTATTAACGCTCTTCGTATGCGCCCTGACAGGATAGTAATAGGAGAATGCCGCGGTGCGGAAACTCTTGATATGTTACAAGCAATGAACACAGGTCATGACGGCTCTTTAACCACTTTGCACGCAAATTCTCCGAGAGATGCTCTCTCAAGGCTTGAAACCATGGTTTTATATTCGGGGGTTGATCTTCCCTCAAAAAACATAAAACAACAGATAGCATCCGCAATAAATATCATAATTCAAGCTTCAAGATTGCAGGACGGCTCGAGAAAAGTTACAAAAGTTTCTGAAATAACGGGCATGGAAGAAAATGTTATAACCATGCAGGATATTTTTGTTTTTAACCAGACAGGTATAAGCGAAAATGCAGTTATCGGAACTCATGTTTCAACGGGTATCCGCCCCGAATTCTTGAAAAAAGTTGAACGCTTAGGAATTGAAGTAAATAACAGAATTTTTGATGTTAACTATAAACATTCTTATTTAACGGGAACGGGAATTTCGGACGGAAGCATTTTAAAACAAAGAATTCAGTCTAAAGACTCCTCTTCGGTTAAAAACGAGAAAGTAAGAGAAGTAATTAAAAGCCAAAATACGGGAGATAATAATATTTTAAGAAGGCTTCATAATAATGGTAGTAACACCGGCAATTAAACTTTTATCATGCTTTATATGCGGGATTCTTGCATATTTTAGCATTCTTAATATATGCAGTTATTTCCGTGTGGATGAAAGAGATATAATAAAAAGGCTTTTATCCGTTAAAAACCAAGATTTTAAAGGCGGGGTTCCAAATAACAACAACTTTGCGATTATTAAAGACAATTTTAAATTTAAAATATTTTCTAAAATGTTTAAGAAAATTAAAATCGCAGACACGGTTAAATCCCTTCTTGAACAGGCAGACCTTCATCTTCAAGTGGATACATTTATTATTTTAAGTATAATTTTGGGCTCTATTCCTTTAATTTTGGGGCTTCTTGTAATGCCTGCCATCGCTATACTATGCCCTGTCGGGCTTTTTGCACCTTTATTATATGTAAAATTTCAAATAAAAAAAAGAGTAACTCTTTTTACCCAGCAGCTTCCCGATGCTCTTGATTTATTATGCAACGCTCTAAGAGCGGGACATTCTTTATTCAGTGCGTTTGATGTTATTGTAAATGAAATGCCTAACCCTATAAGTAAAATATTTAAAATTATGACAGATGAAATTGCTCTCGGGATAGATACAAAAGATGCTATGAAATCTTTACAGGAAAGCGTTCCTGATTCGGTTGATTTAAGGTTTTTTACAACTGTTGTCATTTTACAAAGAGAGATAGGGGGAAACCTGATTAAACTTCTCGAAATTTTATCCGCAACCATAAGAGAAAGATTTAAAATGATAGGGCAGCTAAAAGCTCAAACAATGCAGGCAAGACTATCCGGAATAATAGTTTCCGCTATTCCTCCGATTATTTCGGTTGTTCTTTTTATAATGGCACCTGATTATATGGACTATTTAATTCATCATATATGGGGGAAATTAGCACTTGGGGCTTCCATTGTTCTTATGATAACAGGATTTATAATTATTAACAAAATAACGGATATTGAAATATAATGGGCAGTTTGTTTTTTTCTAAAATTTTTATTTTAATAATAATGGCGCTAATGAGCGGCATGCTTATGTATATGTCTTTCAGAAGAGATAACCATTATTTATTGGAAAGATTAAAAAAAGGACACTCCGTTGTTAACAGGAAAAGTATAGCGGACGATTTACTTGAAATATTAAAACCTTTAACTGCGGCAAATATAAAAAACAGTAAAAACAAAACAACCGTAAGACAAATGTTTGTAAGGCTCGGAATGAGCGCAACAGAAAACGATATTATGGATTTTGAAAACAAAAGAACTCTAAGGCTTTTAATTGTAGGGCTTTTTGGGGTTATTCTGGCTTTTGTTATGGTTCCTTTAATGAAAGATTCGGCAATGAAGCTTCTTGTCGGAACAAGTTTTGTATGTTTGCCCTCTTTTATAGCATATAAAAGCCCTGTATGGAATTTGGCAAGACGAATTAAGAAAAAAGAAAAGGCATTTGATAAATTTTTTCCTGATGCAATTGATTTGCTCTGTGTTTGTGTTGAAGCGGGGCTTAGTATAGACAGCGCAATAGAACGTGTCGGCAGAGAATTCAGGAATTTTTCTCCGGAAGTCGGGGGAGAATTTAACAGAATTGCAAAAGATATGCTCTCGGGAGTTTCAAAACAGGACGCTTTAAGAGGGTTGTCCGAAAGAGTTTTAAGCAAAGATATTCAATCTTTTGTGGCGGTGATTGTTCAGGCGGATAAAATGGGGGCAAGCATTTCAGGTTCTCTTTCAATTTCAGCCGACAGTTTAAGAACAAAAAGAAAACAGCGTCTTGAAGCGCAAGTTTCCGCCGCAAGCACAAAAATGACGATTCCTCTTGTTCTTTGTCTTTTGCCCGCAACCTTTGCGGTTGTTTTAACTCCGGCAATAATTCAAGTTGTTGAAAGTTTAGGTAAAATGAATGGTTTCAATTAATGAAAAATATATGAAAATGTGTTTTAAACTTGCCGAAAAAGGCGGGGTAAATACTTTGCCAAACCCTCTTGTGGGGTGTGTCATAGTTAAAGACAACAAAATTATTTCAAAAGATTTTCATAAAAAAATCGGGGAATTTCATGCCGAGAGAAATGCAATTTTAAAAACAGATGATAAATTGCTCAAAGGGGCAGATTTATATGTTAATTTAGAGCCTTGTTCACATTTTGGAAAAACTCCCCCCTGCGCCGATTTAATAATAGAAAAAGGAATAAAAAAGGTTGTTTTTTCAAATTTTGACCCTAACCCGAAAGTTAACGGGGCGGGATATAAAAAACTTAAAGAAAACGGAGTTGAAGTTGAAACGGGAGTTTTAGAAAAAGAGGGGGCAGAATTAAACCGAGTTTTTTTCAAACATATAAAAGAAAAAAAGCCCTATATAGCTCTTAAAATAGCAACCACACTTGATTCAAAAATTGCGGATGATAATTATAATTCAAAATGGATTACAAACGAAAAATCAAGAAAAGAGGTTATGAAATTAAGGAGTTATTATCAGGCTGTTTTAACCGGCTCTAACACCGTAAAATGCGATAATCCTAAACTAACGTCCAGAATAAAAGGCGGGGTTAACCCCGTCAGAATAATTATGGACAGAAAAGGAAGCTTGGACCTTAATTTTAATGTATTTAAAAATGACGGTGCAAGAATTATTGTTATTGATAATACGAACAAAAAATATCCCTCCCATATTGAAAAAATATCTTTTAGAGATTTTAATTCCCTTTTTTGTGAATTATATAACATGGGAATATATTCAGTTTTAACAGAAAGCGGAAGAGGGTTAAACTCCGTTCTTATAAAAGAAAATATGGTTGATGAAATTTATCATTTTATTGCTCCTAAAATTTTAGGGGGCGGGCTTGATTTCGTATCAAATTTAAATCCTTTAAATATTTCCGACTCATTTTCCGTATACAACCTCAAAATTAAAAGATTCGGGGAAGATATTTTGTTGAATTATAAAATGTATGATAGAATATAGAAAGTTGTTTTATAAAAGGCGGTTAAAATTTTTATGCAAATTGTAGTTATTAACGGTCCGAATTTAAATATGCTGGGTATAAGAGAACCTGAAATATACGGTCATCTTACTTTAAAAGATATAGAAGAAGATCTTATCCGATATTCTAAAAATTTTAAAGATATTGAGCTTGAATTTTTTCAATCAAACTTTGAGGGGGATATTATTGATAAAATTCAAAAATCAATTAATAAAGACGGCATAATTATTAACCCCGCCGCATATACACACACATCCGTTGCTATCTTAGATGCGCTTAAAGCCGTTGGCGTTCCTTGTGTTGAAGTACATCTTTCAAATGTTAATTCAAGAGAAGATTTCAGAAAAGTTTCATACGTGTCAAGCGCTTGTATAGGCACCGTATCGGGGTTTAAGCAAAACAGCTATAAAATGGCTTTATTCGGGCTTATTAATTACTTAAATGAATAAAGAAAATTTGTTTTTAAAAATAATAAATGAAACTGTTTCAGATAACTCTTATCTGGGGGATGATTGTGCTTATTTAAAAGATTATGAACTTATAGTTTCACAAGATAGCCTCATTGAAGATATTCATTTTAAAATGTCGTATTATACCCCTTATGAACTCGGAAAAAAAGCCGTTATCGTGAATGTGAGCGACATACTGGCAGGCGGCGGAGTGCCATTATATTTGACTTGTTCATTATCAGGAAAACTTGATGAAAAATTTATAAAAGAATTTTATGAAGGGGTCAATCAAGAAGCTGATAAATACAATGTTAAAATAATCGGCGGAGATTTAACGGGAGCTGATAAAATCGTGGTTTCAATCTGTATAATGGGAAGCACAAAAAACAGATATAAATCATCAAGAAAAAACGCTAAATGCGGAGATATAGTCTATCTTAAGGGCTTTCACGGCTCAAGCGCAATCGGGTTGAAAAAACTTTTAAAAGGAGAAAGAGATAAAAACGATGAATTTATTAAAGCCCATATAGAGCCTGTTTTATATCCCGAAATATCGTATGAAATTTCAAAAAATGTTAAAAATTATGCTATGACAGACACTTCAGACGGGCTTTTTGATGCCCTTTTTAAAATATCTCAAGCAAGCAACAAGGGTTTTAAAATTTATTTTGATAAAATACCAAAAAAAACAAACGATAAAACCGCCGTTTTATTCGGGGGGGAAGATTTTGGGCTTTTAATTTGTTTAAACCCGAAATATAAAACCCTTGCGCAAAAATTAAACCTTTATGAAATAGGAATTGTAACCGATACAAAAGATATAAATCTTGACGGGGTTAAAATTATACAAGATAAAAGTTTTAATCACTTTAAATAAGTTCATTTTGCAGAACATTCATCATATCCGCAGCCGGTTTATAATCCGGATTGAGAGAGAGAGCTTTTTTAAGCTCATAAAAAGCCTCCCTTTTTCTGTTTAAATTGTTTAATGAAAGAGCAGAATAATAATAATATTCGGCGTTGTTATCCCCGAAAAAAGTCAGGAAAAAAAGAGCTTTATCCATATTTTCAAAGTTTTTTTCAAGGTAATCGCACTTTATTAAAATCTCCCAGGCGTTTTTATTTAAAATGTTTGCCCCTAAAGATTTAGCGGTATATTTTTTCTTTTCATCACCTTCGTTAAATAAATTGTTTGCAATTAAATAGTATTCTTCGCTTGATGAACCTTCCATCGGAGAAATTAATTTATACATTTTAGAAAGTTTCTTCTCGGGCGGGTTTAATTTTTCATAAGAAATATAGGCTTTCAGAAGAGCTTCTTTTTTAAGGTTTGTATTAAATAATTTTTTGTATGTTTCATAAGCTTTTTTATATTCTTTTTCTATAAAATAACAATCGGCTTGAGCCATTTTTGTATATTCGAAGTTTTTATTTTCGGCTAAGCTTGCTTTTATGTCTTCATTTGCATAAGAAATTTCTCCGAGCGCAATATGGGCCATTGCCTGAAGGGTTAAAATTTTATGGTTCGACTTTGAAAAATTCAAAATCATATTCGTTTCTTTTAAAACTTTATAATAGTTGCCTGCAAGGTAGTAAGCATAAATTTGATGAAATTTCTTATCAGCATCTTTTTCGGATAAGTTTGATAAAATTTGTTCTTTTAAAATTTTAAAATCTCTTTCAAAAAGAAAAGATATTTTATTTTCTTCTTCAAGAGTTTCAATGTATTTTAAGGCTTCTTTGTATTTTTTTTGAGCAAAGATAATTTTTGCCTTAAAGTATTTATAATTTGAATTTATATCGTTTTTTTCAATTGCTTTATTAACATAAATTAAAGCTTGGTTATACTGGCGGCATTCAAACATGCTGTTTGCCATAATAAAATTGGCATAATCGGAATTTTCAAGAAGGCTTGTTTTTTTAATAAGATTAAAAGCCGCTTCTTCGGGGGACGAGTTAAAATATATTAAAGCATAAGTCTTTGCGAGATAACCTTCTTCATCGTTTGAAAGATTAAAAAACGGTCTGTACGCATTTTTTAATTCATTAATCTGCACCTGCATTTTGTTTTTGCCTGATATCTTAGAAAGGGCTAAATCTCCCAAAGAAAAAAACCCACGCTCGTAAAGCCTTTTAGAGAGCATTAAAAGCGCAATGTTTTTATCAAGCGTGTTTATCGTGTTCAGATACTCAGAATATGCAACAACAACATTTCCGTTGTTAAAATCTTTTTCCGCATCGTTATAATAATCTTTGGCATCTTTTACAATGTCCGATACAAAATCGTATTTTTCCTGATAATTAATTATGTTTTCTATAATCCCCGCCAAACTAAAAGAAGAAGTATCTTGCGCAAAAACGGGAATTTGCACATAAACCAAAACAAATAAAATAAATTGTATTATTCTTTTTCTCATTTTTTTAGAGTGTTTTAAGTTTGATTGTAGTATTTATTGAAAGTATTAACAAATAAATCTTCTTCGGTTGTTAACTTCCTGCCATCCGTATTTTTACAAAGACCTAATATATCTGTCAACCTATATTTAGATAATATTACACTATCAGAATCTTTAATTTTTTCGCCGGTTATAATTTCAATTATTTTATTTGTTTCAAGCGACATGAATATATCGACTATTTTCTTGTCAAAATGTTTATCTGCGCCTTGAACAATAATATCAAGCGCATTTTCAATATTCATTTTTGAACGGTAATGTCTTTTTGACGTAATGGCGTCAAAATCATCAGCCACCGCAAGAATTCTTCCCCCTAAAGGTATTTCATCCCCTTTTAACCCTAAAAAATATCCTGTGCCGTCATACTTTTCATGGTGGCTCGAAGCTATTTTTGCAACATCTTTAAAATCTTTTGTCAAATAAATTTTAGACAAAATATCATATGTAATTTGAGCATGCAGCTGAATTTCTTTATACTCTTCTTTTGTAAGTGCTCCTTCCTTTTGAAGGATAAAATCCTTTATCCCTATTTTGGCTATATCATGTAAAAGAGAGGCATGCCTTACAATTTCAATATCGTCCTCTTTCA
>CAYUWO010000011.1:0-18816 GCA_964448535.1 uncultured Gammaproteobacteria bacterium
TGTCATTGCCTTTGGAACATAGAAAGCAGTAAAACATGTTCCGTTTTTTGTCTTAAACGCACAGTTTGTGCCAAGGGCTTTTGCATTGAATAAAACAACATCTTTATTTAAAGTGTTAGGCTTTTGATTTCCGTTTACATCCATAACAGCCGCAACACATGAAGTTGTGGGGTTAGTAACGGGTTTTCCTCCTTCCATTGACCATGGGAGGACTTTACCATCTGGAGGAGTACACTTTTTATTAAAGGATAATATCATGGATGTTCCATCCAAAGTTAATATGCCTACGTTTTCTGATGTATAGTCTTTATCATCTGTTGCTTTAGAGCCCATTCTTAAATCTTCGCCCGTCTTTGTATTCTTTAGTTCATATTCCGTACCGTCATACAATTTCACCTTCTCATATCCGAAACAATCGGTCAGATGATTAACATCGCATACTTTTGCAATCTTCAGATGATTTTTCAATTCTTCAACAAATGCTGTTGTAGAATCATAGGGACCTATTAAATCTTTTAAATTCATCAAATCAGTTGCTTTTGTAAACTAAAAAACTTATCAAAAGAGGCTCGGGGTACGGCTTAAATTTCCCTCTGCCCATTTTAGAATTGCTTGATATCAACCCCGAAGAAGATTCCGTTAATCTTGAAGTTGATGAGCACACATTATTTGTTAAAAAAACAAAACCGGATTGCCTTTGTGATGATTCAAAAATAATTACGGAAAAAATTTAATCACATTCCATATCAATTAAGATTTTTACGGTGCTTTTAATAAGGTCAAATGCCCATTTTAAAATTAAAACCCCGCCTAAAATCCCTATAATTGAATCCAAAAATACGTAATTAAAGAATTTTCCGAGCAATAACGCCCCGATTGCAAGGAGAGAAGTTAAAGCATCAGCTAAAATATGATAGTAAGCGGCTAAAAAGTTGTAATCCTTTTTATCCTGTTTTTTACCCCAATCCATAATTATGATACATATAAAATTAACCAAAAGACCGATTACTGCAATAAAAATAGCCTCGCTAAATTTAATATTTAAGGGGTTTATAAATCTGAAATACGCTTCTATAATAATCCATATTCCCATTCCCCCCAAAAAAAGGGAGCTGGTATAGGCGGCGAGGGTCCCTATTTTATTGCAGCCTTTTTTAAAATATTTGGAATTTGCAAATTTTGCGGTTAAAACATAGGCAACATAAGTTAAAACAAGTGCAAGCCCATGGCATAGCATGTGATATCCGTCCGCAAGAAGCCCCATGGAATTTGTCAGATATCCCCATAAAATTTCGGCAACCATTGTAAAAAACGTAAAAATAATTACGACAAGGGTTTTATTTTTATTCTCGTTATTAATTTCTTCCGTCAAGGGTTTTCCTTTCAATCTTATTATACATATTTTCGTCCTTATGTCATCTTATTTAAAAAATACGCCGTAACAGCTAATTTTATTAATCCTAATAAGCGGGGATGAAATATTAATAAAAATAAATTATTCTTAGATTAAAATGCGCACAGGGTCTTAAGTCATGGAAACGATAAAAAAAGAAAAATATAACATAAAAAAAGAATATGCAAAAAGATATCTTTTAAAGTATATTAAAGAATTGAAAGTGCATTTTGATTTAGATAACGATGAAATAAAGGAAATTTTAAGACACATTTATTATCTTAAAACCCCCCTTTACAAAGCAATTAAAAAAATAAATAAATTATTTAAGGAAAAGTTATGAAGATTATTAAATTTATACCGAAGGAATTTGCCTCAAACAACTATCTTTTAGTTAATGAACAAACAAATAACGCCGCTCTTTTTGACCCTTCTGGATGTTTTTTTCAAATTGATGAGTATATAAAAAATAACAATATTAATCTGATTTATTTAATTGTTACCCACATGCATTTCGACCATGTAGGCGACATTGCAAAATATCAACAGCAAAACTTAAATCAAAAAACAGAACAAGGAAACGCAAGAGAACAAGCCTTTTTAAAAACGGAGGGCAAAGAAAAAAACTATGTTAAAATGAAAACCCTTGCTCCAAAAAATGATGAAGTGTTATATAAAAACCTTACAATGCAATGTGATATGTTCGGGGTAAGAAGAGTGGAAAAATTTACGATTGATGAGTTTATAGATGAAAAATCTCAAATTTTTCTTGATAATATTGAAATAAAAGTTATAGAAACCCCGGGGCATTCAAAGGGCTCAACCTGTTATTTAATCGGGGATAATTTAATCGCCGGCGATACGGTTTTTTATGAAGAAATCGGACGGTGCGACCTTCCCACAGGGTCGTTTTCCGACATAACCCGCTCAATAAAAGAAAAGCTCTTTCGGCTTGATGATAACATTAAAGTTTTTACAGGTCATGGCGATAATACCACTATAGGGCATGAAAAGGAATATAATGCTTATTTTGGGGAAAAAGCAATTTATTAAAGGGGGCTTTTATGGGTCAATTTGATGAAATTTTCAATCTTGCAAAAGAAGCGGCAAAAAATTCTTACTCCCCATATTCAAACTTTCCTGTCGGGGCTTGTGTATTATTTGAAAGCGGAAAAAAATATACAGGCGCAAACATTGAAAACGTGAGCTACGGTTTAAGCCTTTGTGCCGAAAGAAACGCAATAGCGGGAGCACTTGCGCAGGGTGAAAAATCTAAAATTAAAGCCATTGCGATATATTCTCCGAAACAAAAGTTTTGTGTGCCTTGCGGAGCTTGCCTTCAATGGATATCAGAATTTAAAAACGATAATGTCAGAATAATTCTTGAAGATGAAAAAAAAGAACCTAAAGAATTCTGTTTAAAAGACTTCTTACCTTATGACTTTAAGTTTAATATGTAAAATGAAAAGGGTTGTTTAAAATTAAACAACCCGAACTTTTAATCTTCCTGTAAAATCTGTTGTATTTCAACATCGGGTTTTCCGAGAACCCTTACCAATTCAAGGACAGAAGCTTTCATCTGGCATTTCTGGCTTGATTTGTTGAAAAAATCCGTATAAAAGCAACCTTCGCAGTTGCATCCTCTTTTATAACATTCAATTGCGGTTGTTGTCCATCTTCTGACCGCAACGGCACGTCCAAAATCTCTACTTTTTAGCACTTTAGTGTTCACTCCTGATTATAACTCAATCCATGTTTTTTGTTTCGACAAAAAGCTTGCTGTAACTGGATTAATAACTATTATATACCTTAAGAAGCTCATTACAAGTGTATTTTAGCCAATTATTAACAACATGTAACAATGTTCAAGAACCTTGCAAGACGCAATTATCGGGGCTTTAGCCAATCCGTATCATGCTCCCTGCATGGTTTTGCCATGATTGAACCATGGCAAAACCATGCGTGGTGCATGTTTCCATGGTTTTAAAAAACAGATTATTTGGTTAAGAATTGTAAATATTAGAAAAAAATCCATGCCCGCAGAGCATGGAACAGATTAAAAATCACTATAATATTTTATATGGTTATTGATTATGATTACAATTTAATTGCCGAATGGCGCTCAATTGATGAAATTTTACCTTACAGGCAGTATAAATCGGGAGCTATGGAAGAAGAAAAGCCCGTTTATCAAAACCCGACGGTTTCTTATTCAAATCCTCTTCTTGCGCTTGAATTTGATATATTGAACAAAGAAGGGTTCGGGTTAAAGCGCGGATATTATGAAATTGCCTGTGATGAAACATATTCGTTTTTGATGTTTGTACAATCCGGCAAAATTAAAGCAAAAATTCCCGTTATAGCGCAAGAAACAATAAACAAATCCGGAAACGACTTTGAATGGGCGGATGATAAAGATAAAAATGCTCCGCTTGCTGCATCTAAAAATATTGAGGATGAAATCACCGTTTCATCAAGAAAAATATATAAAAAAACTTATAGCGAAAAAGAAATTAAGAAAAGAAAAAAGAAATATCAAAAGGGTTTAGACCCCGATAACTATTTTCATTCAAAAGCATTTATGGAATATGACAAAGAAAAAGAACTTTATAAAATTATCTGGGAAAAATATAACACAAGATTAATTGGCATAATCAAGATATAGCTTAATTTTTTATTTAATTGTAACGAATTGTAACAGATTTAATAAATTCTGAAATTCTATCTTTTGTATATACTTTATATATATACAAGGAACAAATAAAAAGGATTGAACAAATGGCAGTTGCACCGACAGATAGCATAGATAAAAAGTTAGCTAAACTTTACGCTCAAAAAACGACTGTTAACTTAGACTCTAAATCGACTTTATCACCTGAAGATTTTTGGAGCTCGATGTCTATCATCGCTATGAACAATAAAGCAGTCATTAATTTCAACAGAAGATAATCGGCGCAACAGTTTTATATTAGAACAATGGAATATGGAGTAGATTGAAAAAGCCTGATATTTATATCAGGCTTTTTATATTTTAAAATAAACTTTTTTAGAAGCATTTGCATACCCTATTTTATAAATTTTTCAAAGAAATATCAGGTTCATAATTAGGCTCTTTATTTAGTGTTGCTTGCGTTAGCCGGCTCTATAACAGCCTTCTTTTGCTCTTCTCCCGCAAAATGTATCACATTTCAAATTTTGCATTTTTCCCTTCAATATGACAAACCGTTGCCATGTTCCTGTTTTGCGGTTTTATTATGTTGTTAAATAACTTGATAAAATAATATTATAAAAAAGTTATTATTGTGTTCAACAAATTAATAACAAATATACGATATTAAAATAAAAAACGGCGGTTTAAATATGAATATAAACGAAGTTAGGACATTTTACAAAAGTTAAAAAATGTAAAATTCCCCAATCCGAAATTGCAAAAGCATTAAAAAAATAGAAGCAATTATAAACGCAAAAGCAAAACGGGGACGTAATTATTGACGAATCCGGCTTAAACTTGACGGACGGGCAGATATATATCAACCATGCGGGCAGCAAGATTAAATGTATTTTAATTAACAAAGATTACGAGCCGTTTTTATCGGGCGTGATATTAATTTGTTTTAAAGGATAAAATTATTAAACCGGTTGAAGATTCTAAGCCATGAAAAATATGTTTTTCATGAAAAGTACGAAGATTCATACAGAAAACTAAAACAATATAATGAAACTTTAAAAAAACTTGTTTAATGATTATATTCCGCCGGAAAAACAATATCGAAAGATGCTAAAAGCTCTTAAAAACGTTAAAAATATATTTGTTACAGGCGGCGCAGGTGTAGGAAAATCTATATACTAAACAAAAAAGAATTATGCAAAGATGAATTAGAGCTTACTGCTGCAACGGGGATAGCAGCCGTTAATAATTAACGGCATGACGGGATTAATTCTTTTTGCGGTATTGGAATTGCTGATTTTCCATATTATGCTGTTGTTCACTCAATACTAAATGATGAAAAAAGATTAATTTAAAAAATAAAATTCAAACTTGTAAAATGCTTGCTATTGATGAAATTTCTATGGCAAGTAAATATTTACTTGAATATATTGACAATGTTTTAAAAGGAGCCAAGGAAAACAACGAACCTTTTAGCGGAATACAAATAATTGCAGCAGGGGATTTCTTTCAATTTCTGCCTGTAATAGAAAAACAAAAATGCCCGTATTTAAAAGTGTGTAAATGTAATTTGAATATTACTAACCAAAGAAAATGTAAAAAAGGTCATTTGTATTCAATTCGGAACAATTCAAAAATTTTATGCTTATCAATTTTACAGAAATCAAAAACTAAGATGATAAAATATTTTTATAAAGCAGTTGATAGATTCGAGCCTATTAACAATAAAACAGAAATAAAACAAGAGCAAAGAGCATGCTGTGTCTAAAAAACGGTTGCAGAGTTATGTTGATTCACAACTTAAATATATTGGCAGAATTATGTAACGGGGCAATGGGGACAGTTATTAACCTTGATAAGTTCGGCGTGCATACTATTCAACGCATTGATATTACATTAAATGACCTTAAAATATATCAGAAACCAAATCCCTTTAATTCTTGCGTATGCTATTACTATCCCTAAATCACAAGGTTTAACTTTAGATAGTGCTTGTATCGGTATGAAACAAATCTTTGCCGAAGGACAGGCTTATCTTGCTTTGAGCCGATTAAATTCAAAAAGTCTGTGTCGTCAAATCGAAATTTAATACATAACGCCGAAATCATAATCGAACTTTTTAAAAACACGCACTCATTGTGTCTACACCAAAATAAACACGAAAAAGCGGAACTAATGAAATCATTAACAATCAAACTTTTATTTGATGGTTAAAACCTAATAATACAAACCCATCCCACCTTCTCTAAATTATTAAATTTAATAAAAAAACATAACTTGGAGAATAGGAGACTCGAACTCCTAACCCCCTGCGTGCAAAGCAGGTGCTCTACCAATTGAGCTAATTCCCCATATATTTAATTGTCATGTTTTAATTAATCTGTTTGCGCTTGGTTAAAACAAGCTATCATAAGAAAATTTCAAGTTTTTTGGAAGCCGGACTTATTTCACTTTAATTTTTTATGGATTTTGTGTTTTCATAAAAAAAGTCTGCGTTAAGTTTGGGTCTATGTTATTTGAAAAATGCCCGTTTAAGCTTTCTAAATTATATTACCAAACACATAAAAAATAATCAACATTTTTTTTAAAATATGATAAAATTACTTTATGGAAATTTTGAAACCTTTTAAAACCCCCAAGGTAAGCGTCATCATAACCTGTTATAATTTGGGGAAATACTTAACGGAGTGCATTGAAAGTGTTTTAAACCAAAAATATGATAATTACGAAATAATTGTAGTGAACGATTGTTCAACGGATAACACAAAAAAAATTTTGGAAAATGCCCCGGGGAACCCTATAATTATTAACCTCGAAGAAAATAAGGGACAATTTGGCGCATTTCTGGAGGGGCTTAAAAAAGCAACGGGCGAATTTGTCTGTATGGTTGATGCGGACGATATTCTTTTGCCCGATTTTTTATCATGCCACATAAATGTTCATCTTAAAACATCCGTTGCTTTCACCTCATGCGCTCAAATTGAAATCGACGATAATTCGGCGATAGTTTCGTTCAGTTCTCTTGCCACGCCCGAATTTGCCAATAATGAGCTTTGGGACAGGATAAAAACCTTAGATGAAATATTTAATATGGATAGGCTGGGCGAGCAATATTATATTAAAACTATTGATATTAAATCCCATCCTTTCGGAAGTTGGAATTGGAACCCGACAAGCTCTGCAATGATGAGGAGAGCGCCCTTAGAATATCTTTTAAGATATAAAACCCCAAAAGATTGGAAAAAGGGGGCAGATAAAATTGTTTTTTCTTTTCTCCATTTAATCGGGGGTTCCGCTTTAATTTCTGCGCCCTTAATGGCATACAGAAGGCATGGCGCAAATCTTTCTTCAACTAACCCCGTTCTTGGAAATTTTAGATATCTAAAGCCTGAAACCATAAAGCTTTATGTCGGATATAACAAAAGAATCAGGCAGGATGTATTAAAATTTATTTTTCAAAATTACAAATATTTTTGCGCTCAATTTAACCCTTTAAACGTCAGAAAAATGCTATTTAGAATAGTTTTTTCTTTTGACAGACACACAATTAAAAGAATCATAAAATCTTTTTTTATAAATTAAAATATATCACGGGCTGTTAGTTATTAAGCCCTAAAAGACATTTTTCAGCTGTATCGTTAAAATAATATTTGCTAAAACATAATGAAATTTAAAAATTTTGCGCAAAAACAGAGCCCGCAATAATAACTTTATAGAGCTGCCCGCCCCTTTATAAAAGCCGTAATTTATATTATGCAATAACGTTTAATTTTTGCCCGACTTCTTTGTTATTATTTGCAATATTTTGCATATTTTCTCTGATTGCCGCAACGCTGTTTACTCTGTCTAAATATCCCTGACGAACGCTTTGAGAATTTTGGGACACTTCAGGGGCAGGCGTTGTGCCTTTAAACGATAAATTTTGAAGTCCGAAATTCATATTTGTTTTCCCTTTCGCCATTATAAAACTCCTGAATTATAAAATTTGCTGTCTTTAGATAAATAGGGAATAGATATTAAGAAATATGTCATTTTTTCTTTTTTGCCGGTTTTAGATTCAAAAGAAATACTTCCCTTATGCTTTTCAATAATTTTTTTACAAATTGCAAGCCCAAGCCCTGTGCCTTCCCCGACTTTTTTGGTGGTAAAGCCCGCAGTAAAAATTTTCTTTTTATCCGCTTCCGTTATCCCGCCCCCGTTATCCGCTATTTTGACAGTTAAATTGTTATTTTCTCTTTTTGTTGTAATTTCAATTTTTCCGGCGTAATTTTCTTTTACTGTTTTTTCTTTTTCAATGCTTTGGATTGCATTCATTAAAATATTTAAAAACACTTGATTTAACATATTGGGATAACATTCAATTTCTTCAATTTCTCCGTATTTTTTTATAATTTCTATCCCTTTTTTTGTTTTGTGCCTTAAAATTTCAAGGGTCAAATCAAGTTCTTTATTAATATTTGCTTTTTGAAGAACTGTTTCATCAAGGCGGACAAACCTCTTTAGAGATTGGACAAGATTGGATATTCTCTTAATCGCTTCAAAATCAATAGAGTTAACCTCATTGAACATTTCAGCCAATTCCGAATCTATATTATCTTTAATTCCTCTGAAAAGTTTTTTCAATATTTCGTTATTTGCGCTGATTGAAGCAAGCGGCGTGTTTATTTCATGCGCAACGGAAGCTATTAATTGCCCTAAAGACGCCATTTTTTCCGAATTTATAAGTTGCAGTTGAGTTTCTTTTAGCTCGTTTAAGGTTTTTTGAAGTTCTTCTTTTTGTTTGTTCACTTTCCTAAAAAGGCTCGCCCCGAGATATGAATTTGAAATTTGCATTGAAATGCTTAATACAAGCTCTTTCTCAAGTTCCGTTACAGCTTTTTTGGGGGTGAAAATAACTATTATTCCAAATAAATCGTCATGTTTTAAAATGGGCATAATTATTCTTGTAGAGGGCGTTTTTAAAGGTGCGGGCGATTTGTCATGCTCTTTTAGAAATGTTCCTATGTGGGGTTTTCCTTTAGACAATGTTTCTGTGATTTTGTTCTCATAAAAAAGAATGTCCCCCTTCATGCCGGCTCCGCATTTTTTAGGGTAAACAAATTCAATTTGAAATTCGTCTTGAGAGGTTCTTTTTCCAAAATAGAGCTTGCTTGCGCCAAAAATTATACAAAGTTCTTTCAGGGCAGTTGTGATAAGGGTGTCTATATCAAGAGTTTTTGATAAAGATGTTGAAATTCTGTTTAAAAGAGCCATTTTAACTGCCTGATTCTGGGCTTTTGAATTTGTGTTCGCAAACTTTTGATTTTGAATTTTTAATTTTTCGTTTTCGTCAACTACTTTTTCGCACTCAAGTTCTTTTGTGCAATCGTAAAAGTAAATAATTCTATATTTTTTAATGGAAAAAGCTTTAATGACAAAATAAAGAAAACGCCTGTCAGAATCTTGATAAATTCCGTATGTCGTGTATGAATTTTTTGAATAAACCGCTTCTTCAAAAGGCGACCAGTTAAGGTCATCGCTGTTTAACATGCAAAAATCAAAATGAAATTTATATCCTGTTTTCTTAAGTGCTCTTGTTCCGAATTTTTCGATTTCTCCGCCGAAAACATCCTTTGAAGCTTTATTTTGATAAAAAGCTCCGGTTTTAAAATCGCAAATTATAATAGGCTCTTTAAGATTATGATAAAAACTTCTTAAAAGTGTGCTCATTAAAACTTAAACTCATCGGTTGTTTTTTTGATAAATAACCCGAGCCCAACGGGACGATAGCTTAAAAGCTCGTTTTTTAAAGAAAAATTTTCTTTATTTAATTCGTTAACTCTCTGCCTTAAGCTTTCATTTTCGGTTTTTGCTTTTATAAGCTCCACTATAACTTCGTCAAGCCCGTCCAGCTTTTCTGATAATACATTTGTCAGCTTTTGTACAATGTTGCTTTCAACATTGTCTATTTTTCTGATAACGGCGCTTTGATATGCGCCCTGATTAACCGGCTCAAACTTGAAAGTTTCTTTTTTGACAGGCAGGTTTTCAATTTCTTCAATCGGTTCAATAACCGGTTCTTCCTGAATTTTTTCAACCCTTTTATTTAAAAAGATTTTTTTTGGTTTATTTTCAATAACAGGCTCAATAACAGGTTCTTCAAGTGGAATAACGCCCATTTGCTCCATTTCTTTTTTTTCTTCCTGAATTTTTTTAGTGCGTTCAAAAAGCTCTTTAACTTTTCTTAAAACATCAACGTCGCCTTTAGAAAAATATATATTTCCAAATCCGTCTTTTTTCGGCTTTAAACAAGCTTTCTGACAAAGAGCCGACACTTCTTTGGCGTCTGAATCAAGAATCCTTAAAAGCTGCCCTGCGCTTATAATTTCATCGAGATAATTTGTTTCGGGTTTCTCCACTTGAACTTCCTCTCAAATTTAAACTCAACAATATAATAAATTAAACCTAACAAAAAAACCACAATTATAACTTTATTTTTACAAAAATTGAAATATAAAAAGCTTTTTTGATATAATTTTTAAAAGAACGGAGAAAAAATGAAAAAAGGTTTTTTTATTACTTTTGAAGGTGCAGACGGCTGCGGAAAAACAACTCAGGCGGAACTGTTAAAAAAATATTTGGACAATCGGGGAATTGAAAACATTTTAACAAGGGAACCGGGCGGGTGCGAGCTTGGGGTTGAACTTAGAAAAATTCTTCTTCACTACGATAAGCCCGTTGCAAATGCTGCGGAAACTTTTTTGTATTTGGCGGACAGGGCGCAGCATGTTGAACATACAATAGAAAAAGCCCTTAAAGAAAATAAAGTTGTGCTATGCGACAGATACACGGATTCCACCCTTGCTTATCAGGGATATGCAAGAAAAGGGAGTATTGATGAAATAAACAGACTGAATGAAATTGCAACAAAGGGCTTAAAGCCCGATTTGACAATTGTTTTTGATATTGATTCCGCCGCCGCTCAAAAGCGCCTCGGAAAAGAGAAAGACCGCCTTGAAAAAGAGGGGCTCGAATTTCATAAAAGTTTGAGATTAGGATACTTAGAAATTGCAAAAAACGATAAAAACAGGGTTATAGTTATTAATTCGGATGATTCGATAGAAAATGTTCACAAACAAATAATTGAGATTATAGAAAAAGTTTTATGAAAAAAAATCTTATAAAAATCTTTTTATTTTTGATTTTATTTACGCAGTTTTCTTTTGCAGACGCTTTGGATTTTGAAATTGCGGTAAATTTATTTAATGCGGGCGAAAACAAAAAAGCGCTCAAGGTTATAAATAAAATTGAAAAAAACGGAGAAATGAACGCCGAAATTGCAATTTTAAAATTTCAAATATATAAAAATGAAAATAAGCCGCAAGAGGCAAAAGAGGCACTAAAGCTTGCCGTAAAGCTTGATCCGGATTGTTTTGAAGGGTTTGTGGCGCTGGCAGTTACGGCGCTTGAAGACAATAACCCAAAAGAAGCGAAAATGTATTTCGGGCGTGCAATTGAAATAAACCCTAAAATTGCGGATTCTGCCGATATTTTATACTACTATGCAAAAATTTGCATTCTTGATAAAGACTTTGACGGCGCATTGAAAAATCTTTTGGCGGCAATTGAAATTCGAGGGGATGAAAACCTTTATTACGTTGAATTAGGGAAAATTTACCTTTTCAAAAATGAAATTTTAAAAGCCGTGAACGCTCTTGAATACGCAATCGGAAGCGATAATGAAATAAATGCCGAATGTTATAATTATATCGGGCTTGCAAATTACAAAAGAGGAAATTATAAACAGGCGCTGGAATATTTTTTGAAAGCGGTTAATTTAAAAGAGTCAATGATGTATTTAAACAATCTTGCTCTCTGTTATAAATCAATGAATGACAGAATTAATTATGAAAAAACCGCACAAAGGCTTTCTTCAATAACCCCTCAAATTCCTGATGATTATCTTGAATTCAGCGCTCTTTTAGCTGACAGAAAAAATTATGCAAAGGCAAAAGAGGTTCTGGAAGAGGGAATGAAAAAATATCCCGATAACCTTTTATTAAAAGAAACATTTAAAAGACTTAATAAATTGTAATTATGGGTTTAAAAATTCCCGTTTTTATGGGACTATTTGCTCATAGTTAAGGAAAGCGCTTTTTATGGACAGAGATTTAAAAACGGTTGTTCTGGCTGCCGGTAAAGGAACAAGGATGAAATCAGACATCCCGAAGGTTTTGCATGAAATTTTTAATAAACCGCTTATCGCAAGGGTTTTAGACGCCGTTGACGGTACGGGCTCGAAAGAAAATATCGTTGTCGTTGGACACAAAGCGGATATGGTTGAAAATTATATTTCCAAAAACCGTAAAAATGTTTCCTGTGTTTTACAAAAAGAGCAGTTAGGAACCGGACATGCCCTAAAAATCGCATGTGAAAAATTAAAGGATTATAAAGGCAATCTTCTTGTTTTGTGCGGAGATACGCCCTTAATTACAAAAGAAACCCTTATAAAATTTGTTGAATTTCATAATAAAAATAACGCCGATATAACCGTTATGTCTGCCGTTTTTGAAAACCCGGCAGGCTACGGCAGAATCGTGAGAAACAAAGAAGGCGGCGTTTTAGGAATAGTCGAAGAAAAAGATGCGGATGAAAATGTTAAAAAAATAAAAGAAATTAATGCGGGCATTTACTGTTTTAATTTTGAAACCGCTGGTTTTGGAATTAATGAAATTAAAAATAGCAACAGCCAAAACGAATACTATCTTACAGACCTTATCAGATGGGGGGTTGAAAACTTTAAAAAAGTTTTCTCTTATATTCTTGAATCAAGCGATGAAATTTTCGGAATTAATTCAAAACTTCATCTTGCCACCGCAACAAAAATTATGAAAACGAGAAAACTGAACGAATTAATGGAGGCGGGGGTTACAATTGTTGACCCCGAAACAACTTATATTTCCCCCGAAACAGAAATTGCGCCCGATACGGTTATTTTACCCTCGGTTGTAATTGAAGGGGAAAATAAAATCGGCTCTAATTGTAAAATCGGCCCGTTTGCTCATTTAAGGGGGGGTTGCGTTATAGAAAATTTTGTTAAAATAGGAAACTTTGTGGAGCTTAAAAAAACAACAGTCAAAGAACATACAAACATTTGTCATTTAAGCTATGCGGGCGATTCTCATATCGGTTCAAACGTAAATATCGGAGCGGGCACAATTACTGCCAATTACGATTCAAGAACAAAAACAAAATCAAAAACTCTGATTGAAAACGGCGCTTCAATAGGTTCAAACACTGTTTTGGTGGCGCCGGTTCAAATCGGTCAAAATGCTTTTATAGGGGCAGGTTCCGTTATTACAAAAAATGTCGAAAATAACTCGCTTGCCCTTACAAGAAGCACGCAAAAAGAAATCAAAAATTACATAAAATAAAAGGAGAATAATAATGATAGAATGCGCTCAAAGCTCTTTATCCAAAGTTCAAAGTGTTTTGCCGACCCATGATATAAAACTTTTTTCGGGGCGCTCCAACCCTGTTCTTGCGGATGAAATTGCTAAATATTTAGGAACGAGCGTTGGACCTATGATTATAAAGAATTTTTCAGACGGCGAATTATACGTTCAAATTCAAGATTCCATAAGGGGAGATGACGTTTTTGTCATTCAGCCGTTATGCAATCCCGTTAATGAAAATCTTATGGAACTTTTAATTATAATTGACGCTTTTAAAAGAGCCAGCGCAAAAACCATAACTGCCGTTATTCCCTATTACGGCTATGCAAGACAAGACAGAAAAACCTCGGGCAGAGAGGCAATAACCGCCAAACTTGTTGCCGACCTTTTAACAACTGCGGGCGCAGACAGAGTTCTTGCAATGGATTTACACACGGGTCAGATTCAAGGTTTCTTTAATATTCTGGTTGATCATATTTATGCAACAAGCATAATTGTAGATTACATCAAAAAGTTGAATTTTAATCAAAAAGAGCTTGTTGCCGTTTCTCCGGATACGGGCGGAGTTCAAAGAACAAGAGTTTTTGCAAAGCAGCTTTCATGCCCCCTTGCAATTATCGACAAAAGAAGAACCCAGCACAATGTTGCGGTTGCAGACCATGTTATAGGGGAAGTTAAAGGAAAAGTCTGCTTAATGTTTGACGACATTATTGACACGGCAGGAACAATTTGCGAAGCGAGCAGACTTTTAATTAAAGAAGGGGCAAAAGAAGTTTACGTTTGTGCAACTCACCCCGTTTTTTCGGGCCCTGCTTTGCAAAGGCTTGAAGATTCTCCGATTAAAGAAGTTATCGTTACAAACACAATCCCCCTTTCAACCGGCGAATATATACCCGAAAAAATTACTCAACTGTCAGTTGCGCCTTTGCTTGGGGAAGCGATTTCAAGAATCCATGACGACCAGTCGGTAAGTTCGCTGTTCGGGTTTGAAAAGGAGTATAAAACTACATAATGCTTGATAAATTAAAAGAAAACCTTAAAACCTGCAAAAAGTGTCCTTTGTATAAAGAAAGAACCAATCTTGTATTCTCTGACGGTTCAAAATCCGCAAGAATAATGCTTATAGGAGAAGCCCCCGGGGCTGATGAAGATAAAACGGGGGTTCCTTTTGTCGGAAGGGCAGGAAAACTTTTAAATGAATTTTTAACGAAAGCCGGAATAGACAGAAAAAAAGACCTTTATATTGCAAATACGGTGAAATGTCGCCCGCCGAAAAACAGAAAACCCTCTAAAGAAGAAAAGATTGCCTGCGAGGGTAATTTAAAAATTCAAATCAACGAGGTAAAACCAAAAGTTATAGTCCTTTGCGGGGCAACAGCCATGAAAAGTTTTATTTCCGATAAAAAATTGACCATAACAAAAGCGAGGGGTCAAATTTTTGAATATGAAAACAAAGTTAAGCTTGTTCCGGTTTTTCACCCCTCGTATCTTCTAAGACAACACTCTTTAAAGGAAAATTCCCCACGGGATTTAATGATTAAAGATTTGAAAATGATTAAAGAACTTTCAAATTCGTAAAGAAAGTATACAAAAATTCGTAAAAATGTGGTGTTTACTGTACAATTATATTGATAACGGGGATGATAAATAGAAAATTGGTAAAAGCTTATGAGCATGAATAGTAATTTAGAAATGAGAGTCAACGAGCTGACAAGCGCAGTAAGAAGCCTTGCAGATAAGCCCGTTGTAAACACGGCGGATATTAACAACCTTTTGAATAATTTAATTCAAAGAGTGCAAGACACAAACTATGAAGGTTTTGATAAACTTGTTGAAATGGTGTCGGGTTCTTTATCCAATCTTTTGGAAGTTAAGCATGAAGACATCAAAGAAAGGCTTTCTGTTTTTGAAAATTTTGTAACTTCGGTTGAAAAAACTATTCAAAATCCTAAGGTAGAATCTGAAATAACAAGAATTTTAAACGATATAGAAGCGCTCCATTCCAAAATGAACAGTCAGGAGCTTCAAACCGAAGGGCTTTTGAAAGCGGTGGAATCCGTTAAAAATAATTCTTCTTCGGGGCAAATTTCAAAGCTTTGCGATGAAATTGTTTCAATTTCAAAATCTTATGACGGGATTGTGGAAGTTTTAAACAACAATTTCCAAGAGTTCTTAAGAAAAGTTGAAACTTTAAGTTCAAGAGAAGAATTACAGCGTTTAAGGTATCTTTTGGAATCCGTTGAAGGAAATCAAAATGTCCTTGTTTCTGCTATGAATGCGGTTAATGATAAACAGGAAGAAATTAAAAATTTAATTAAACAGTCATCAAACGTTCAAAACCTTGAAAAAATCGAACAGCTTCAATCTTCCTTAAACCAGATGAATAAGCTCATTATAGACACAACGTCAAAAGCTGACCTTGAAATTATATCGGATAAAATATCCTCTTTTTCAAATCTTTTGGCAGAGTTTAAAAGAGCTTTGGATGACAGCGCAGAAAGCGGCATAAAAAACCTTTTTCAAGGGCAATTAAATAACATAACGGCAAAATTAGACAATATTAAAACAGATTCTAATTCCGGCGTAAATGAAGATATAATAAGGCTTTATACGTCAATTGCGGAATTTAAGGACAATATAAATTCCGCCTTGAACACCCTCTCAAATGATGTCAACACCTCAATTGACGTGCAATTCGATAAAATATCCAATTCCGTCATAAGCTCAAACCTTGATTCAAATGAAATCGTAAGCGGTCTTACAGGCGAAGTTCAGAAATTAAATTCTATGGTATCTGAAGGATTTGAAGCTAAAACATTTGAAGTAAGGGAAGAAATCCAGCGCCAAAGCCATGATAATGCGGTTACTATCGTAAATGCCATTAAGGGAGAACTGAGCGAGCTTTTAAAAAACCTTTCTTCAATGAACCCCAATGAAGGGCTCTATACCCTTACAAACCAACTTGAAGCCTTAAAGAGCAGTTTAAGTTTTGACACGCTCTCAATCCAGCTTGACCGGCTTAAAACAGGTCTTAGCATTGAGCCTGTTATTGAGCAGGTGGAAATTCTTGAAAAAAAACTGATTTCTTCCAATATTGAAAATTCAAATGAAATCAGAGATTTAATTAAAGAGTTTTATAGCTCGATTAAAGGCTCTTTGGGAATTATAAAAGGATATTTTACCGAGCTTCAAAACAAAAATTTTTCAAACCCGCAGCAGGTTTCATCTCCTAATTTGTTTGAAGAATTTGAAACAAGTTTCCAAGACAAAATATCCTCTCTTGAAACAATCATCGAATCAAGCGCACAGGGAAGCATTGAAGCCGTAAAAGAAAATTTAAAAGACACTTTGGAAGTCTTTACTCAAGAGTTAAAGAATATTTTTAATTCCACTATTGAAAATTCTGTTTCTTCCAAGTTTACTCTTTTGTTTGACTTTATTAAAACACGGCTTAGCGAAACCAAAACTGAAATAAACAATTATCTTAAGCGTGAATCGGAAATTTTATCTTCAAAAGTAACCCAAAACGATGAAATATCCCAAAAAGCTTTGATAGAAAAGATTTCTCTGTTATTAAAGGCAAAAGAAACTTCGGAATCAAAAGTTGAACTTATTAAAAAAGTTACCGAAGGGCTTGAAGAAGTTTTAGGAAGTTCCGAAACAATAAAGATAAATTTTGAAGAATTCGGAACAATTTTATCTGACGTAAGAAAAAATCTTGACGCTCTTATCTCGAAACTTCAAGAGCCGCAATCAAATAATTTGAACAAAATTGCGGAAATTTTAACCAAAATAAGAGATAACGCAAGCGAAGCAGATTTAAAAATTATTGATGCGCTGAATGAAAAAATGCTTGAGCTTAAAATGGCAACCGATACGCTTAATTACGGAATAGGCGGAATTGAGAATAAAGTTGTGGATTTAATTTCTCAAAACGGCGCAGATTTAAAAGGAGCTATGGATTCCGTTGTTGAAAGCGTCAATTCAAATAATACAAAACTTGGCGAATATATGGCAGAAAACACGGCAAACCTTGAGAATGCCGCCGAATTGATTAAGCACATTGAAGAATCCGTCTTAAGAGCAAATGACCCCGATAAATTTGAAAACCTAAAAAATGATGTTGTTTCTTTGGTTAATCTTGCAAGTGAAGAAAACTCGAAAGCGATTCAAAATAAAATTGATGAAACAATTAATCTTGCAAGCAGAGAAAATTTGAACGGGCTCCAAAATAAGATTGATGAAACAACTGAAGGTTTGCACAACAATATTAACCACGCAAAAGAGAAAATTGAAGAAGCAAAAAACAATATAAACTTTTCAATTGATAGAATTGTGAATGATTTGAAAGGGCAAATTGAAGATGTTAGAAACAATTTGCCGAGCTTTGATAATCAGGAATCCGAAAGAAAACTTAACGAAATAAAATCTTTAACAGAAGAAGTTAAAAACTTTCTGTCGAATTTCAATAATCAGGAATCCGAAAGAAAACTTGACGAAATAAAGTTTTTAACAGAAGAAGTTAAAAGCTTAATTCCGGATAAAAACACCAATATTTTAAATGATTTTAGTGCTGTTATCGATCAAAAATTTCAAGATACCGTTACAAATTCAAACGTAAATGAAAGGGTTGATTTTGTAATTGACCAATTAAAAAACGCATTTGAAAATAAAATAAACGAAATTCAAAAAACTATTGACGATAAACTTAACGATACCGCAAATAAGAATAATGAAATTATCAAAGAAGAGCTTAAAAATCGTTTTGATAACAATTTGAAAGATATTTCAAAAGATTTTCGGGAAAAAATCGGGAAAATCGAATCTGTTTTAATTAAAACAGAAAATGAAGATTCACAAGAAAACGAGGGGGAAGAAAAACATACATATACTCTCGCCGATGTCGAATCAGATATTGCAAAAATCCGCCTCGGAATTGAAAAAAGCAATAAACTAAGCAACTTTAAAGAGTTTGCATCAAGATTAATCGAATTAAAAAATATCAACCTTGAAAATGCTAAAATTTCAAGGGTTATTGGCGCAGATATAATGCGGTTTGACAGTTGGCTCAAAAACACGACTGCAAAAATTGAGCTTTTATCAAGCAGAATTGAAAAATCCGAAAAAATTAAACTTGAAGATTTAAAATCAAGATTAATGCAAAGCGAGAAAAATCAAGCGCTCCCGCAAAAGCTTGAAGAAGCTATAATGAGCATATACAAAAAATATCGTGTTCAGGAAACTAAATTTGAAGAAATCATAAGCAAAATTGATACCATCCTCCAAAAACAAAACGATACCTTTGACATTAAAGAATTCAT
>CAYUWO010000011.1:18826-24909 GCA_964448535.1 uncultured Gammaproteobacteria bacterium
ACCTTTTTTATGACAACACTCAAAAAACTCAAAACCTTGTTAAAAGGATGGATTCGATTGAAGATAAAATGGATTTAATTCAGGCAAAAATTGACCATATCATATCTTCTTGCATTGACGAATAGCAAAGTTTTATCCGATTTATAGGTAACATCTTAAAAAAAGAGAATATTCTCTTTTTTTTAAGATACTTACTTTTTTTAAATACTTGTTGTCTTTATTTAATTGCGTTTATAACACCGCACCTTACGGGGAGTGTCATTCTTCTTTTACAAACACTGTTGTCAAAGCGGATAAAAGAAGCATTAAGGCGCCGACTGTAAAGGCATATTCCCAGTGATTATTTGTTAAACCTCCTATTACATCAATTTTTGAAGAATCGATAAATTTTGCAAGAAGGGTACATACAAGAACTTGGGGCGCTGCTATGAATATGTTAAATACGCCCATAATAGAGCCTTCCGTTCCGGGCTTTATATATTTTGAAAGCATTGCAAAAGGAAGCGCAAGCGTGCTTGACCAGCCGATACCGGCTAAACCCATTGCGCACATAACAAGCCCCTTGTCTGTTGTATGCGCCATAATTAAATAAGCAAGCGCCATCGAAATTAAAGATATTATATGTACATATTTGTTTGTGAATCTGTCTGCGAGTTTGCCTATAGGGATTGCAACAATAAAACAGATTAAATTAAAAACCGCAAAACATACGGAAGAATAATTTGCGCCGTTTAGGCTTGCGGATTGATAATATCCTTTTAAGGCCTCTCCGGCATTTGCCAAATCGGGAACGTTAAATATAGTGTGAACTGCATACTGAGTAAAGAAAATCATCATGCTCATAAGACCAATCCATGCGAAAAATTGCATTAAGCAAATTTTAGGCACCTCGGGAGACATTTTGAAAAATTCTTTAACGTTATCAAAAAACGAAGGAGAATTCGCTTCTTTTTGTTGAACATTTTCAATTTTTCTTTCTCTTATTGTAATGCAAGTCCATATAGTGGCAAGGAGGAAAGCAAGACCCGCCATATAAAATTGTGCGCTTACCGACATTTGATAGTGAAAAACCCAGTTTAAAAAAGGAGCCGTGCCCGCCGCAACAACCGAACCCAGCCCGATTGCAAAGCTTAAAAAACTGTTTGCTACGGCATGCTGTTCTTTTGGCATATTATCCGGAACAAGCGCCCTGTAAGGCCCTTGTGCGGCATTAACGCAAGCGTCAATTATCCATATCATAATTGCGGCAATCAAAAGCCCGAGCCACTCGGGGGCATTTTCGCCAAATAACCCCGCTATATTTCCGCTGTTAGGCAAAATAAAAAGACCGATTGCGGCAAGAATTGCGCCCCCTAAAAGATACGGAACACGCCTTCCGATTGGGGTTTGCGTTTTATCGGATAATGCGCCTATAATAGGCTGGACAACAATTCCTGTTACGGGACCTGCAAGCCATATAAGCCCGAATAAAAACGGACTTGCCCCTAAAGATTCAGTTACGGGACCGGATAAAATAATCCTCATCTGCCAAGCAAATTGCAGCCCGAAAAACCCCAGACAAAAATTCAGAAGCTGGACGGTAGTAAATTTTTTCATTTCGCTATCCATTAAAATCTCCTTTTAAATGCTTTTTTTAATTATACACTACCAATTATTTTATGTCTAAGAATAAATTTAAAAAATAGCTTTTTTGATAATTTTTCTTAAAAACCATGGTGCTCTTCTTTAAAACCCCTTAATATTTTTGCCCAAATCGGGCAAAAAAGCTATAATTTCTAAACGGGGGAAAGTATTCTTATTTCAAAATATGGAAAATAAATCTGCGAAAAACCTTAATTTGACATATTCATGGTTTGACACCGCAATAGGAAACGGGGTCAGGGAAGCTGTCAATTCTTATTTTGAAAACAGTTTCAATTTATCCTTGATTTCGCTTAACGATTCATCAAACATTAAATCAGACCCCCTTTTAAAAGGTGAGCTTTTTTGGGGATGTCAAGTTTCAATTAAAAATAAACAGTATATCACAATGAGGGTTACATCAGATTTTATAAGGATAGTTTTTCATAAACTGTTCGGTTCCGAGTATCCGGTTTTTGACCTTGAAAAATTGACCGAGCTTGAAACCAGAATTTTAAACGGTTTTTTTGAATATATAGTAAGAAATATTGAACAGCACATTATAAAAGACACTGAGCAGGATAAAATAGATGTTTTAAATAAAAAAGAACTGAACCTGACGTTTTTAATCCATGACAATAAGATTTTATCGGGTAAATTGTCTGTGTTAATTCCTCTAAACAGGATAGCCCCCCTGCCTGTTCCCCTAAAACAAAATTTTAGTTTTGAAGATTTTGTAAATAATTACGTAGATGTTGATATTATAACAGGATATGCAAAAATTTCATTAAACGACCTTAAAAATTTGAGCAAAGATGATATACTTGTGCTTGAAAAAAGCGACATTAAAATAATGTCCTTAAACACGGAAACAATAAAAAAAGATTTTAAGGTCAATCTTGTGCCTTCAATTGTCCTTGATGTGGACGAGGACGAGGACGAGGAAGGCAAAGAAGATTTTAACGTTGATTATAAGGAAGAAATTATGCCTGAAAACAAAACAATGTGGGACGACATACAAATTGAAGTTTGTGCGGAATTTAAAAAAGTCAAAATGACTTTGGGAGAATTAAAACAAATTTCAAACGGGGTTGTTATTGATGTCGGAGACGTCGTCAAAAATGAGATATCCCTTCTTGTTGAAAACAAAGTTGTTGCAAAGGGAGAGCTTGTTATTATAAATGATAAATACGGGGTTAAAGTAAACGAAGTTTTTGCGTCTAAAAAGGAAGAAACCCCGCCCCAAAGGCCTGTTCCTCCTAAACCTGCGCAAAAGCCGCCCATGTCCGGAGCTTTGCAAGGCGCACCTCCGCCAAGGCCGATACCGCCCCGCCCTGCACATCCGCAAGGCGCACCAATGCCCCAAGGCGCTCCTAAAGCTCCGCCCCAAAGGCCTGTTCCTCCTAAACCTGCGCAAAACGCAGCGCAAAATAACAAAGATGATTTTGACTATTCCAACTTTGAAGAATAGGAAATAAGAATGATACATTATATAATATCTTTCATAGTATATACATTTGCAATGGTCGGGGTGCTTGTCCTCGGTTTTGTCGTGTATAAAAAGACAACCGACGTTCCTTTTAATAAAAAAAATTCGCAGATTAAAATTGAAGATATGACAAGGCTTCCCGATAGGAAAACATTGTATGTAATAAACTGTAATAACGAAAGATTTTTAATTGCGACGACAACAGATAAAGTCTGTTTGATTTCAAAATTAACGGACGACATCCCCCTAAAAAAAGATTTTGAAGAACCTTATCAGGAAAATATTGAAGAAAAAGACAAAATTTTAAAAAGTCTTATAAAAGAAATGAGCGATAAAAACAGGCAAATGAGAGGTAACTTTTAATGGATATATTATTGAAAGATTTAAATCCGGTATTGCAGCTTCTTTTAACAATGGCGCTGTTTTCCTTTTTGCCGTTTATTTTTCTCTGTATGACCTCTTTTTTGAGGTTTGTTATTGTATTTTCAATGTTAAAAACCGCAATGGGCACAAACTCGGTTCCGCCCGCTATGGTGCTAATCGGGATGTGCGTTATTATGACTTTTTACACGATGTCGCCTGTTTTTCAAAGAATGTATGAAGCGGGTTCTGTTCCTTATCAAAAAAACGGGGATATAATAGCCGCAATTCAAGCGGGGTCCGAGCCTTTAAAAGAATTTATGCTAAAGCAGACAAGGCAGGAGGATATTACGTTTTTTATAGAAAAAACGAGGTCTAAAATGCCCGAAACACCCGAAGAATTGACTATTTGGGAGGTTGCCCCCGCCTATATTTTATCTGAATTAAGAACTTCGTTTGAAATCGGGTTTATAATATACATTCCTTTTACGGTTCTTGATTTAGTTGTTGCAAACATTTTGCTTGCGCTCGGTATGTTTATGTTGTCGCCCACGATTGTGTCTTTGCCCTTTAAATTGCTCATATTTGTTGCCGTTGACGGGTGGAGCTTGATTGTGAAAGGGCTTGTGGAGAGTTTTAACTGATGGAATTTTTAGTAGAATATTTAGCAAGAGGTTTTTATGTTATGCTCACAATTTCCATGCCATGTGTGCTTGTTGCGGCGGGAGTAGGGCTTGTTGTGGGGATATTACAGGCGGTTACTCAGGTTCAAGAGCAGACAATTGCCGCAGCGCCAAAGATTGTGGGAGTATTTTTAACAATTGTAATTCTCGGTATGTTTTACATTAAAACTTTAACCGAATATATAAATGAGGGGGTTTATATCGCCTTTAACATTGTTCCGCATTCCGAAACTTATGTTCTTCCTTCCGATTATTACCGCCATACAAGACCTTTTGCGGCGGAGATGAACGATAAAATTATGCCGAATTCAGGGGAAGTCGGAGATTATATGAAAAACCCCGGAAAAATACCTTGGGTGGATAGGGCTGAAAAATCTAAATATACGCCGGCGCTTCAAGGCGCAAACCCCCGCCCTAATTTAATTGAAACAAATAAAATTTTAAGAAGGCACTAGATGAAAAGAATATTTTTAATACTGTTTTTCATATTTTGCCCTCCCGCTTTTTCAAACGAGGTTTTGGCGCCCGCACTGCAATTTAGCTTGGATGAGTATAAGGAATATTTTAAAAGCCCGAACGATTTTAAATTAAACCTTAAGACTTTAACCGATTATAAAATCTCCTGTGAAGATGAAATATCCGGTGTTGAATGGGGCGATACCGAAAATATTAAAATGTCTGAAATAAGGAATGAATATACAAACGAGCTTGATATGAACAACCTAGTAATCAAATTAAAATATCAAACTTACTCTTACATAAGGCTTTATATGTCAACATGGGAAGTTATAAATATAATTTTAACAATAAACCCCGTATTTGAACCAAAGCTTGAAACCATAGGCACTTGCACGATAGCGCCTTATAGAGGTTAAAATGGAAGCGAATCTTTTCACAATTGAATTTGCAAAGCTTTTTCCCGAATTGAACCTTGCGCTCGGCACGGGAATAATGATTTTTATCCGTTTAATCGGCGTTATGCAGTTTGCCCCCCCTATGAACAGAAATGAAATCCCTTCAATGATAAGAATTGCGTTTGCTTTAATTTTAACGGTTATAATTTCAATGATTATAAAGCCTTCCCCGATTCCTGACGGCACATCGCTTTTATTGTGTCTTGTTTTAAACTTTACTTTCGGTTTTATTATAGGATATATTATAAACTGTATAATGTCTGCGATTAACTCGGCGGGCGACATTGTAAACAGCCAAATAGGGATGTCCTCCGCCATGATTATGGACCCTTCATCGGGCACCCAAGCTTCTTTGATGGGAAATTTTTTCGGGCTTGTCGCCCTTGTTATCTTTATGTCAATCGGCGGAATTTATTGGACAATAAATGCGCTTATAAGAAGTTTTGAAATTTTTCCCGTATATGCAACCTCACTTCCGCTTGCTCAGGTTATCAACATGGACTATCTGATTAAAATTACATCAAACACATTTATTGTCGGTATGCAAATTTCAGCTCCCATTCTGCTTGCAACGCTTGGACAGGATATTATACTGGGCACAATTTCAAAAACCGCCCCCCAAGTTAATGTGTTTCAAATGAGCTTTCTTTTTAAACCCGTTATGGGTTGTTTAATTTTAACATGGGTTTTTCCTATGCTAATTAACGTTATAACAGATTATCTTACTTCATTTTCTAATGTTTTTTAGTTTTGCTAAAATGCCTTTGCGGCTTTTATCAATCACCTAAACAAACTGCCGTCAGGTCATCATTTTCGCGGTAATAGGCGGTAGGACGAGCTTCGGCGTTATCTCGGGTACGATAAATAGAACTTGTTTCATAGAAAATCCTGCCACCGGAAATCCTACCCGTATATTCATCCGCAGAAAAAAGCTCAAAGTACCATCCATCCGATTCTGCTCCGGCATACTTGTCAGTGTCATGAATTGTCGGAAAGCCCATAGAAGCTGCTTTTGAT
>CAYUWO010000012.1:0-24397 GCA_964448535.1 uncultured Gammaproteobacteria bacterium
TAACCCGATTTTCAGGGAAATACGAGTTAGTAACTCAAATTTCCCATCTTGAAAATCTTATACCCGAAGTTACAAAACGCCCGTCATCCCCCGTTTTTAATTTTGTTCCCCGAAGCAGGGATAATGCCGCTAACTGGTTTGTAACAGGCACGGGCATCGGACAAAAAAGAATGAGTCGACTTGAAAAATTACGTGAACAGAGCAAAGCAAAAAGGCTTCAGGCAAAAAAAGAAAGAGAAAACAGACCCACGGTTTTTGAAATTGCAGTTTCAAAGGCTGAGGAACTTGAAAACAGCTATTTATACAAAGAAGCTATTGCACATTTAATTGAATCAAAACCTAAGGCGAGAACTTTAGCGGAAAAAATTATTTTATACTCAAAAATATCAAACGATTCCGTAAAGTTAAACGATTATAACGGTGCGCTCGGTGCCTTGAGGGAGCTTTGCGGAATTTGTTCAAAAGAGGGGGACATTGAGTCTTTTGCTAAATACAGGATAGAAACCGGTAAAATTTATAAGAATATGTATGCGTTTGCGCGTGCCGGAGCATGTTTTGAAGAAATTATTTCAAAAGCTTCCGTTATCTCCAAACCTGTGTTGGCAAGCGCAAGAATGTCGCTTGGGGAAATATTCGAGCTTGAAAACAATTTTAGCGGCGCCATAAAAGAATATAAAGAATCTTTGAATCTAATCCTTGAAACTTCCGGCGATACCGACCCCCTGCTGCCCGATATTTTATTTAAAATCGGTTCGCTGTACGATGAAAACGAGTATTATGAGGAAGCCGTTGAAGCGTATGCGGACGCCATCAAATACAGCGAGCTTTCGGGCAATAATTCAAATTTAATAAAACTCTACACTAACTCAGGCATTATATTCGCCGATATGGGCGAGTCGGCAAATGCGCTGAGCTATCTTGAATATGCGCTTGAATTGTCCAAACAGTCGGATAATTATCTCGATACTTATTACATTGCAAGAAGCATAGCAGTTATTTACCGAAATATCGAACCCGAAAAATCTTATGATTATCTTATGATGGCGCTTGAGTACGCCAGAATGTCCGATAACTCTTTTGAAATAGCAATTTCTTTGCTTGAACTCGGAGATTACTATTACAATTCAAAACAAAACGAGCAAGCTTTAATTTGTTATTTCCAAGCTAAAACCACATTGGGCGAATCGGCGTCAAAGGAAAATCTCGAGCGGGTTACAATGAGAATAAACGATATGAAAATTAAGCTGGGCGAAATTGTGTTTAATTCCATGCGGGAGCTTTATGAACAAAATTAAAGACGCCTTATCGGATTTTTTGGGCTTTGTTCCTTCACATCAAAAACTCATTTTACTTGAAAAGTGGAGAGAATTATTTGTCGAATACAATTCGCATACAAACCTTATGAGCAAAAATGACATTCCTCTATTATACAATAAGCATGTTATTGATTCTCTTGCTTTGTGCAAATTAAACGAATTTAAAAAGGCGGAATCTATTTTGGATGTCGGCACGGGCGGCGGATTTCCGTCTGTAATTTTATCAATTTTTTTTGATGATTTAACCGTGTACGCCCTTGATTCGGTCGGAAAAAAAATTGATTTTGTCAAACTTGTTAAAAATGAGCTGTCTTTGAACAATCTTATCCCGATTAATTCAAGAGCGGAGGACTTATCTCCCCTTAGTGCCGATATTTTAACAAGCAGAGCGGTCGGAAAAATTGCTCATGTTTGGAGAGTTTCTTCACATCATTTAAAAAAAGGCGGAATTTTTATTTCATACAAGTCTGCGGGCGCAAAAAGCGAAGCTGAAATCGCTTCGGCTAAATATCCGGAATTAAAAAACCCCGATTTTATATCTTACAAACTTCCGTTAGAAGAAAATTACACAAGAGAGCTTGTTGTGTTTAAAGTCTTGTAGGTGCGCTATAAAAACATTGTGTTTTATCTTTTTCAAATGCGGCAAGCGCTGCGCCGATTAAACCGGCATAGTTTCCTGCAGCACAGAGCTCAACTTTTGTCTTTGTTGTTACAGTGTTTTTGTTTACATACTCTTCAATGGTTTTAATGTCTGCAAATTGCGCCATAGAGCCTGTCAGAGCAAAAATTTCGGCGTCAAAAATGTTGTTTAGCCCTAAAATCCCTATTGCTATGTATCCATTCCATTTTTCAAGGGCAAGTTTTGCGCTGCTGTCGCCATTTTTAAATTTTTCCGTTATTTCATACGTTGATATTTCTTGACCCGTTATATCTTTATAAGTTAATTTTAATCCGAGCCCCGAAGCATAAACTTCAAAACAGTCATAAGCGCCGCATGTGCATTGTCTTTTATTATCAAACGACATTTTAAAGTGCATTTCTCCCGCTGCGCCCGATTTACCTTTTAAAAGTTTATTGTCAACTATTATCCCCCCGCCGACTCCGGTTCCCAAAGTTAAAACAACCATATTTTTACACTCTTTTCCCGCTCCGATTCTATGCTCGGCAATTGCTGCGCAATTAGCGTCGTTTTCTACGTAAACCTTGATATCGAAACTCAAATTTTTAAAATCAATATCGGAGTATCCTTTTGGCATATTGGCAGTTGAGCTTATTATTTTGCTGTTTTCGTTATTCACGGCTCCGGCGGTTGCAATTCCGCATATTTCAACTTTACCAAAGAATTTTTGAATGATTTTTTTTAAGGTATTTTCAATTTCATATAAAGTTTTCGGGGTAGCTTCTTTTGTTATTTCCCCCTTAATTTCCCCTTTGCTGTTGACAAGCCCGTAAAATATTTTTGTTCCGCCTATGTCTATGCCAAGCGCAATATCTTTATTCATCCGATAAGCCCTTCTTTAAATTTCTGTATAATCAAATGCGGTCTTGTAACGGCAGAGCCTATAACAACCGCATGAGCCCCGATTTCAAACGCTTTTTTTACATCGTTTTTATCCCAAATTTTTCCTTCTAAAATTACAGGAATATCGAGCTTGTCAACGCACATTTTTAAAAGTTCAAAATCAGGAACGGGCGCATTGTTTTCGGTTTCTTTCGTATATCCGCTTAACGTGGTTGAAACAATGTCCGCTCCGCATTTTTGCGCATTTTGAGCGTCCTCAAAGGTTGCAATATCTGCCATTGCAATTTTTCCTTCAAAATGAACAGCGCTGATAATTTCGCAAATTGCACATTCTCTTTTTCTGATTGTGGCGTCAAAGGCTACAATGTCTGCTCCCGAGTTTGCGACATTTTGAGCGTCTTTAACGCTTGGAGTTATATATACAAGCTCTTTATAATTTTTCGGTATTATATCGGGTTTTGTGATTCCTATTATTGTAACATTTGGATATTTTTTTCTCGTGTTTGAAATATCTCTTGCGCCGGCAAGCCTTAGAGCGTCAATTTCTCCAAGCATGACAACGGTGTCGATTAAAGCGTTCATTGCGCATTCTTCATGAAAAGGCTCGCCGCTTGCGCTTTGAGCCGAAATAATCAGACTATTTTTTATTTTTTCTAATACTTTTTCTTTTTTCATATTTAAAAATTATACACCAAATTGACCATGTTTTTTATTTTTAAGTTATACTAGAATAAAACAATTAGTAGAGATGAAGGGACAAAGATGTCTGTTAAGATTGAAAATTTAGAAAAAAACATTGTTAAACTTGATATCACGGTTGACGCCAAAACGGCTGAGAAAGCCTATAACAACGCAGTTATAAGCGCGGGAAAGCATGTCAATATTCCCGGTTTCAGAAAAGGAAAAGCACCGAAAAATGTCGTTGAAAAATATATTACGCCCGAAAGATTGAAAGTGCAGGTGGTGGAAGATTTATTCCCATCTGAATTTTCAAGGGTGGCCTCTGAGAATAATTTAGAAATTGCAATTCAGCCTGTTATTGAATCGTTTCATTTTGACACGGGCAAAGATTTAACCATTGTTGCAAAAGTTGAGTTAAAGCCTGAAGTTACGCTTGGCGAGTATAAAAATTTAACTATCGAATTTAATCAATTCCTTTCTCCCGATAACGCTCTTGATATCGAATTAGACTCTATTCGCAAAAGATATTCTACTATTGAAACAATTAAAGAGGATAGGGAAGCAACCGATAAAGATATTGCAGTTATTGATTTTGAAGGGTTTGTTAACGGTGAACCCATAGAAAGAGGTTCCGGAAAGGCGTACGCACTTGATTTAGGCAATTCAAACTTTATTCCGGGGTTTGCGGAAGGTGTCATGGGTCATAAAAAGGGAGAAGAGTTTACAATTGACGTAATTTTCCCGAATGATTATTCCGAAGAAAAATTGAAAGGCGTTCCTGCTCAATTTAAAATCAAGTTAATTAAAATCAGGCAAAGAATTCTCCCCGAATTAAATGATGAGTTTGCTAAAAAAGTCGGCAATTTTGAAACGGTTCAAGCCCTTAAAGACGATATTTTAAAATACATTGAAACGTCTGCTAAAAACGAAAATGAAAAGCGTAAAATGGAAACTGTATTTAACAAGGTGATAACAGACGCTAAAATTGATATCCAGGACACAATGATAGACAGAGAAATCGAAGCTGTGTTTGCCGAAACAAAACAGGCGGCGGAACAACAGGGGCAAAACTGGGATAAACTTGTTGAAGCTCAAGGGTTTGACTTAGTGCATAAACAAGCAAAAGAAGAAGCAATCAGAAGAATTAAAAATTCTCTTATTATTGAAAAAATTGCCAAACAAGAAGGGATTAAAATTGAGCAAAACGATATCTTTGAGCAAGTTTCCGCAATCGCCGGAGCATATAACACTTCTCCTCAGGAAATTTTAAAAGAGGTTGCTCAAAATCCGCATTTCTTTACCGCTATTACCCAGCAGGCGGCAATTAAAAAAGTAAATGACATTCTTTTAAATAGCAACACTTTTGTTGCAAAATAAGTATAATATCTATAAGGAAAGGACATATTAAATGAGTTTTGTACCGGTAGTAATAGAGCAGTCCTCAAGGGGCGAAAGGTCTTTTGATATTTTTTCAAGGCTTTTAAGGGAGAGAATCATTTTTCTTGGCACCCCGATTGATGATATGGTTGCTAACCTTGTTGTTGCGCAGCTTTTGCTTCTTGACAGTGAAAATCCCGAAAAAGATATTATGCTTTATATAAATTCTCCCGGCGGTTCGGTTACTGCAGGTTTTGCAATATATGACACCATGCAGCACATTCGCTCCGATGTTTCGACCATTTGCCTCGGGCAGGCGGCTTCTATGGGGGCGTTTCTTTTATCATCGGGAACAAAAGGAAAACGCCTTGCGCTTCCGCATTCAAGGGTGCTTATCCATCAGCCTTTAGGCGGCGCACAGGGGCAGGCTACCGATATTGAAATTCAAGCGGCTGAAATTATCAGAATTAAAAAGTCGCTAAACGAAATCCTATCTCAAAATACGGGGCAATCTTTGAAAAAAATTGAGAAAGATACCGACAGAGATTATATCATGACCCCCGAAGAAGCTTTAGAATACGGCATGATTGACCGTATTGTAACAAAAGAAAACGTATAAACCGAGGAGTTTCTTATGCCTAAAAGTGATGATCCTAATTTAAAATGTTCGTTTTGCGGAAAAACTCAAGATCAGGTTAAAAAGCTTATAGCCGGTCCTGATGTCTGCATTTGTGATGAATGTATCGAGCTTTGTAACGAAATACTTGACGAAGAACTTTTTAACCTTAAGCAAGATGAAAAGGTTTCTGACATTGAACAGGGCGTGGAATCCGTTCCAAAACCCCATGAAATTAAAGCGTTTTTAGACGAGCATATTGTGGGGCAAGATGACGCTAAAAAAGTTTTGGCGGTTGCCGTGTATAACCACTATAAAAGAATCGCCCACAACAGCGCAAATGTAAAAACTAAAGACGATGTCGAAATTCAAAAATCCAACATTCTTCTTGTTGGTCCTACCGGCTCCGGTAAAACCTTGCTTGCGCAAACTCTTGCTAAGATGTTAAATGTACCGTTTGCCGTTGCCGATGCCACCACTTTAACCGAAGCGGGATATGTCGGAGATGACGTTGAAAATATCCTTCTCAGGCTCTATCAAGCGGCAGATTATAATGCGCAAAAGGCTGAACGTGGAATTATTTATATTGATGAAATTGATAAAATCGCAAGAAAATCCGAAAACCCTTCAATTACAAGAGATGTATCCGGCGAAGGCGTTCAACAGGCACTTTTAAAAATGATTGAGGGAACCGTTGCTAATGTTCCTCCGCAAGGGGGAAGAAAACACCCCCATCAAGAGTTTATTCAAATTAACACCTCAAACATTCTTTTTATTGTGGGCGGTGCTTTTGTCGGGCTTGAAAAAATTGTTGAACACCGCTGCGGTGACGGAATGGCAATCGGGTTCGGCTCTAAGCCTGTAAGTCAAAAAGAAAAAGAGCTTCAAGCCCAAAGGCTTCTTAAAAAGCTTCAGCCTGATGACCTTTTAAAATTTGGTCTTATCCCTGAATTTATTGGTAGAATCCCTGTTTACACCGTTCTTGACCCGCTTGATGAAGAAACCTTAAAGTCGATTTTGACGGGGCCTAAAAATGCAATTATTAAACAGTATCAATGTTTAATGGAAATGGACGGCGTCGAGCTTAAATTTGAGGACGAAGCAATTGAGCTTATTGCTCAAGAAGCCTTAAAAAGGAAAACGGGCGCCCGTGCGCTAAGGTCTATTGTTGAAGAGTTAATGATAGATGTTATGTACGATGTTCCTTCAAATTCTGAAATTAAAAGCTTTACGGTTACTGCAGACTTAGTCCGAAAAAAGTGTAATGTGGCAGAAATAATTAAGCTCCCCCCCTTAAAAAATAATGACAAGGTAAATGAAGATATTGCATAATAATTAAAACCGCCAAATGGGGCGGTTTTAATTTATCTTTTATTTAAACGTAAATTAAATTTCTGTTACAGAAATAGCTGTTACTCCGGAATTTCTTGCAATGTCCATTAAGTTAACAACCGCCCCGTGTTCTGATTCGCCCGCAACTTCAATCATAAGCCCGTCTTTATATTCTTTTGATTTTTCTTTAATTTCATTTTGAAGATTTTTAGAATCAATTTGAACTCCGTCAATAAAATAATTGTTATTTTCATCAATTGACACTGTTAAAATCTTACTTTCCTCGCTTTTATTTTCCTGCGCCTCGACATACTCGGGAATTGAAAGCCTTAAGCCCTGTTGGTCGAGCAAAGGGGCTATAACCATCATTATGATTAGCAGAACAAGAAAAATATCCGTTAACGGTGTAATATTTATTTCATTAAAAGTCTGTCTTTTCATTTTCTTTTTCCAATTCGTTCTGTTCTTTTTTGCTTAAAGGTTCGCCCGCAACCGTGAGTTTTTTATACCCCGCATTTTGCGCAGCATGCATAATATCAAGTATGTATGAGCTTTTTGCTTGCTTATCTGCTTTAACGATAACTTCTTTTGCCTCGTTTTGCCCGATAAGTGCAGCCAATTTTTCTTCAATAGATTCCGGATTGATTTTTTCGCCGTTTAAGAACAGCTCGCCGTTTTTTGTAACCGAAACGGTTGTGTTTAGCTCTTCAATTCCTTTGCCTGATGTAATTTCCGGAATCTTTATGTCGTTATCCATGGATTGGAAACTCGGGGCTATAACCATCATTATGATTAGCAGAACAAGAAAAATATCCGTTAACGGTGTAATATTTATCTCGTTAAAGGTTTGTTTTTTGCCCCCTTGTTCTCTTGTTGTTTTTATAGCCATATTTCCACCTAAATTGCAAGCGTTCCTGTTTCATCAGCATGAACTTCTTCGTCAGAGTCAATAAAACTTAAAAATACGAGCTTAATAAGCTTAAAGTCACTTTCAAATCTTGTTACAACGCTTTGGAAATAGTTGTATAAAATTACGGCAATAATCGCAACTCCAAGCCCGAATGCCGTGGCGACAAGGGCGGAAGCTATACCGGTTGCAACTTCTGCAGATTGATTGCCCTTAGTTGCAAGATCTTGGAAAGTGTAAAGAATTCTGACAACTGTGCCAAACAGCCCCAAAAACGGAGCAACCCCGCCGATTGTACCTAAAATATTTAAATGTTTTTCAAGTTTTCTCGTTGCAAGAGAGCTTGAGATGTCATAAGCCCTTGAAAAACCCGCTCTTTGTTCCGTATAAATCCTCAAACCTTCTTCGGTCATTTCGGATATTATGCCGCCAAGCTCGGTTGAAATTCTCCTTGCGGCTCCTATATTGTTTTTTTGAAGGGCAATCTGCAAGTCTTGTATAAAAGAGCCTATATCTCTCCTATTTTTTACATAGTAAGTAATTTTTTCAACGGCAACTGCAATAACCAGAACCGAACAAATTAATATCGGCGTCAACACCGGCCAATCAAGTAAAAATGATTTAATTAAAAGTTCCATTTTATATTCCCCTATTTCATTATTATCTGTAACTTGCTCCCAAAACGTTATAATCAAAAGTGAATTCAATTTCAACGCTTGAGCCTTTAAATTCGGGCGGAAGAGCCCTGAAGGGCGCTGACATTTGAACGGCGGAAATTGCCGCCTGATCGTTTGCTTGAGAGCCTGATGTTTTGCTTATTCTGACGGATAACAACTCGCCTCTTCTGCCTATTTTAAAGAATAATACAACTCTTTTTGACTGGTTCCCCTTAGGCGGGTGCCAATTTCTTTTAATTTTTGATTCTAAATCTCTCATATAAGGTCCCCATTGCGGAGATTTAATCGCGTCAATTCCGGGTGCTCCCGCAGGGTTTCCGGGACCCGGGTTTCCCATATTTCCTGTTCCGTATCCGCCACGCCCCGTGCCGCTTCCGCCTCTTGAAGCAGACGATGCGCCGGAAGTTCTTGTTGTTGAAAATTGCGGTGCAGGCATACCCGAACCCGAGGACGAACCTGCGCCCGATGACTTGTATCCTCCGCTTGAAGCGGTGCCGCCCGAAGCCGAAAAACCTTTACCGACAGGTGCGCTTGTTTTTGGCACGTCAATTTTAAACGGGCTTGCGGGTGCGTTTGCAATCTTTGGAATTTGCGGACGAGGAACCGAAGCTGACGGCTTTAAGACGGGGCGCTGTACGGGTGCGCTCGGTCTTGGCGGAGCAATTGAAGGCTTTGGCGCCGGCTGAGGTTTGGAAACAGGTTTTTGGGGCTCCGGCTTTGAAACAGGTTTAGCAACAGGCTTAGGTGACGGTTTTTGAATAGGTTCCGCCTGTTTTGGCGCAGGTTTTTGAACCGGAGCAGGCGCCGGAGAAGGAGAAGGCATGGAAACAGCTTTGTTTGGGTCATGCTTTCCACCGGCACGCGAATTTTTATCCGAACGGTACTTGGTATTTTTATCTATAGGTGTTTGTTCATTTTGGGTTAAAACAAACTCTATATCTTTCTTTGCTTCCGGTCTTTTTAAAAGGGGGTTGCGGATTCCAAAAAGAAGCATTGCTTCAAAGAAAAGGAGCCAGATAATAAACACAATAAGGGGGTGCAAAACGGCGGACGCAAGTATATACTTCCAAAAATCCCCGTTTTTATCCTCGAAGAAGTTCGGAAGGGTCTTATGCCCCGTTGTGTCAAGTATTCCGTATTTTAAATCGAATTTGTCAGTTTCTGTTGTCATGTTTTTAACTTTTAGCTGTTATGTATTTATTTTAAATAATAGACAATTATTTAAAATAGCCATGGTGTTTATACTAATAATCGTATCTGTATTCTTGCGGCGCAGATAATGTTATGGGTTGTGTGAAATATATGTCAAGATAAGCATTGGGCGGAACTGTAATATTTTCTCCCTTGTTTGAAGCACTTTTAAGAAGCCCCAAACCCCCGCCTATTGCCGTTCCGTATATTGCTCCTTTACCGACCGAGCCGCCCGCAAGTGCGCCCATAGCAGTGCCTAAAGCAGCTCCGCTGCCTGCCCCGACAAGTGTCTTTTTAGCATAATCTTTGGCGCTGTCCATTTTAGTTCCGCCCTTTAAAATTCCTGAGTTGTCATCAGTTTTAAATACGGCATTAACAGGAATATTATACCCTTGTGGAGTTGTAAGAGAGTTGAAAACTACTTGAATTTGCCCGTTCCTGTTTGCGATTCCGGCTTTTTTGGAAGTAATAACCGTACCATTCACGGTTGAGCCTTTTGGGGCAATAACTTGTCCGTTGTATGAAAAATCATTGACAAGAGATGCCGAAACGGGCGAGCCCGTGGGAGAGGACTCTGAACTTAATGGTGATAAGAGCATGACGGTTGCAATTGAACCGGCGGGCACATAAGTAACTCTGCCTTGAAGCGAGCCAGCGTTTTGTGCGTTATAATTCGGCGGTGCGCCGTAAGAAAAATTTGTCCCAGCTAAAGCGGGCGAAATCATTGCAAGTGAAAATGCGCCTATTACAGCAACTGTGTTAAAAATCTTTTTCATATTACCTCCGTTTTTTTTAATTATATATTAAAATTTAATTGAAGTCTAAAATGTAACCGCTCTTAATATAGTTTAAAATCTTCGCCGATTACAACCTGCATTATCTCGTTTTGCATAATTGTAATATGCTGTCCGAATTCGTACTCCCCGCTTGGGACGTACTGCGCTATTACCGCATTATAATATTCGCCTTTTCTCGGATGGAGAGTTTTGTTATAAGATAAAGGCGGAGTAAGGTTTCCCCCTATTTGGGTTTCCCCTCTGTATGAAATTTCCCCTAAAAGCGGATAGGTTCTCCCTGACGGAAAAATAATTTCTGTTGTGTTAATTTTTATTGCGGCGTTTATTCCCGTAACGGGCATTTTTAACATGCTGACTTTACCCTTTATTATTGAATTTTTAGGAATGATTTTTGTTTCTTCAATCCAAAGGTCGGAAGGAACAATAAAATAAAAGTCATCTCCCTCATTTAAGGTTGAAGTTGAAAGCACTTTAGACGGGTACACGGGAATAAAAGAATTTTTGGGAAGGTATACTTCCGCTCCGTATACAATGGCACTTATACCAAAAAAAACAAAAATAAATATTAAAACCGCAGCATATTTTTTCATAATCTAAATTTTAAAGTATTTTTGCAATTTTTGCAAAGACCGCTTTATTTTTTGTATAATTTTTCTATGAAACTATCAAAAATAAAAAAAGTAGCAATAGTTATATTGCTTTTTTGCTCGGTTTTTTTTGCGGGGGTTGCCGCCGGAGTTTTTGTGCTTAAACAAAAACTTAGCGATGTCGAGTTTGTTAAAAAAGTTTTTTTAGAAAATTACGGCATAAGCATGGAGTGTAAAAAAATTGCAGTCGGGTTTTCCGGCTTAAAATTTCATATTGAATCCCCCTATGTTTCTTTAAAATTTAAAAATTCCAAAAAACCTGTTGTTGAAGTTAAAGATCCCTTTTTTGAAGTTAAATTGCTCCCCTTTTTTGTTAAAAGATTTGCCCCCGTTAAATTTAGCGCTTCATATATAAATCTTAATATTACAAGGTTTGAAAACGGGGAAATAGATATTGAGAGGCTTTTTGACTTTTCTAAAAAATCGTTTTTTAAACCTGACTTGTCCTTTTTTGCGCTTAATATCCCTGAATACACCCTTTCTTTTGAGGACAGAAAAACAAAAAACACATTCTCTGTTAAGGGAAACTCTCTCAATTCTTCCGGACTCAACTTTGATAAAAAGTTTAGTTTGAAAACCCAAGGGCATATCTTAATAACTTCCCCGCGCTCTTCTTCTTCTTCATTGTTTTCGGTCGACATAGATTCTCTCAAAACGGGCAAAACTGTTAAATTAAAAAGGCATGAAATCCTTCTTTCTTCTCTTGATCTTTCGTTTTTGGAGTCTTATTTTCATAAATTCGGTTTTTCATCTCTGGATGCCAAAATTAATCTTTTTTCTTCGTCTGATAAAGATAATTCCTTTGTCCTGTATGCTTATTCGGATTATATTAACATTGCCTTTAACCATAACGGCGATTTAAACACTATTATTTCAAACAAACCTCTTATAAATGAAATTAATTTTAATTTTTCGGGCGCTGATTTAATTATTAATTCGGGGGATTTCTATGCGGATAAAATTCATATCGGCTATTTCGGCAAAATAAAAAACATATTCGACCCTAAAAAAATTAACCCTGTTTTAAGGATTAATGTTTTTGATTCGCAATTTTTAAACCTGTTAAATATTACTCCGGATACGCTTATCCCCTTTCAGGAGCCTTATCCTAAAAAGCTTAAGTTTTATAAAGCTAATGCGCTCGTAAACGGCGGCGCCGATGTTGACTTTAAAAACAACGACGATTTCAGCGTGAACGGTAAATTAACTTTTGATGACGTATACCTTTCCTCCCCTCCAAAAAATGCCAAAACTTCTTTTGGCGATTGCACATTTAAGGGAAGGAACCTTGAGTTGAATGTTTATGCTTATGCCCCGAATGATGCTCTGCTTACGGTTTTTGGAAAATCCAGAATGCAAAAAAATCCGGCGGGAGAGTATAAAATAAAATCCCATGGCAATCTTGATATGGAATTTGCTCAAGATATTTTAAACCCCATTCAGGATATTCTTGCTCTTAAGCTCGGTCCCCTGCCTTTTATGGATTTAGCCGGAGATGCCAAAATTGAACTTTCAACAAAGGGTACAAAGTTAAAATCCGAAGTTTACGGCTGGTTTGAGGCTAAAAATGCCGAAGTTAAAATGCATGGGCTAAACACCGTTTTAAAAAACGGAAGCGCAAAAATTTTATTTAACGGCTCGGATATTATATTTAACGGAATTAAGGGTAAAATTGAGGGCGCAGACGCCAAAATCGACGGTGTAGCGGACACTTTGGGAAATATGAAAGTTGATGTTTTTGTAAAAAATGCGCCTGCCAAATCCGCAATGAAAATTGCTCAAACCTCGCCGATTGTTTTGAATGCGCTTCAGGGGGGAGAATTTTTGAATAGTTTTATTCCCGAATCAGGAACGGTTGATTTTAGCTTAAATTTATCCGGAAATGTTCCTCCCGACTCCAAGTTCGGAGAACCCGTTGATTCCTTGCTTGCAAAGGGAAATTTAAAATTCCATGATGTTAATTTAACAGTGGCGCCCCAAATCAGGGGAACTAACGTAAACGGGATATTAAATTTTAATAACGATGCCGATTTTAATCTCAACGCACGCATTTTTGACTCGCCTTTTAACATAACGGGTTCGGTTGTTCAAAAGCCCGCAAAGGACGACCCCAAAAAGGGGTGCGCTTCTTTTCTTGATATAAGATTTGTTTCAAATAATGTTAAGTCTGATTCAATAGGCAGGTTAATCAATGAAAACATTGTGCTGTTTTTGCCTTCAAACAGAGTGTTTGCGGAAAATCTTGCCAAAATTTTTCTCAATGATAAATTTTTAGCTAAGGGGGATGTAAGAGCAAAAGGGCTTATATATTCTTCTCAAAAGGAGCTTGACATGTCCGGTTTTGACTTTTTCGGAACCGTTTTCGGGCTTAATTCCAAAGGGAGCGCCTTTGTGTTTAACGGCGGCGATATTTCTTTGAACGGGAAAAATGTCAAATTTAACAAGCTCAAATTCTCCGCTTCCAAAATCGGAATTTTATTGGATGGAACCGTTCACAATTTTGCTTCAAAAACCCCGTTTAATAATTTAAACATTACATTTTTTGAATCGGGGCTTGAACCTTATATAAAAGAAATTAAGAATCTTTTACCCAAAAACTCCCTGAAGATTTTTAGCGTCTTTTCGGATTATAAGGGAACCATATCCGGAAAAATAAAACTTTTCGGAAATAAAATAGACGGCGAATTTGTTCCAAAAAACGTATCATTTTTTGATGTCAAGAATCAAAAAAAAGTTTTATTAAAAGGTGGTACGCTTAAGCTTAAAAATGAAAAAACATATTTAAACGCTTTTAATCTTTTATACGGGAACCTTCCTCTGTACGCAGACGGATTTGTGCAAACCGACGGTGATATTAATCCGGAATTTAACATATATTTTACAACAAACATTACCGAAGCTTTCTGTGATGAAATAATCAACCCTCATCTTGAATATCCTGTTTTATTAACCGGTGAAATGCCTATAAAAGGAAGACTTGCGGGGCGTCTTGATTCCTACACCTCTTATTTAACTCTTGAATTAAACGAAGGTTCCGATTTGTCTTTTATGGGGTTAAAACTCGGCGATTCCGATTTTAAAAGGGAAGTTTCCTCTAAAGTCAGATTTGCGGGCAACCATGCTAACATAGATTTTATACGTTATTTTAAATATATTTCTTCTCAAAATATGACCAAAAGCCCTTACGACATTATAAAAATATCGGGCGACGTAAAAATCGCAAAAAATATTACAACTTTACATAATCTTAAATTTGAAACTCCAAACCCCGCACCGGTTCGCTTTTTAAATCCCTTGTTTAAAAAATCTGTTCTAAAAAGCGGCAATTTTACTTCGCGCCTTATCCTTAACGGCTCTGCCCTCTCGCCTGTAATCACGGGGGAGATAAAATTTAACGATGTTTTCATTCCCCTCTATAGCTCTGTTATTGATAAAATAGACGTTATTTTGAATAAAGATTTTGGGAGAGCAAATTTTGACGTTGTTTCATTCGGCACAAACGCCAATGTTACGGTAGATTTCAAAAACAGTACCGCTTTACCCTTTGTTATAAATAACGTTTCCGTACATTCCGATTCTGTTTCGGTGAGCGATTTAATGAAATCTTTTGCGGAGCTTCCCGCATCGGTTACTAATTCCATATCTAATTCGCAAGTCGATAGCTCAAATGTTTTAATTAAAAAAGGCAGCCTGACCGTGGATAAAATCCTTTTTAACGGTGTTGAGGCCAATAATTTGAAACTCAACTTTACCCACTCAAGCGACGGGGTTTTAACAATTGATAACGCCTATCTTGCAATAGCAGGCGGCTTAATTAAAGGAAGCGGCGTGTACAAATTTCGCTCTAAGTCAATTTCGGTTAACTCGGACTTTTTAAACTGTGATGCCAACGAGCTTACAAAAGCGTTTTTTAACCTTACCGGTCAGATTTTCGGAAACGCAAACGGCAATTTCTTCTTGTCCATTAATGAAATTACCCCGTCTGATTACGTCAATAAAATTAATGCCAATGCGGAATTTGAAATTAAAAACGGCAAAATGCCAAAATTAGGCTCTATCGAGTATCTTCTTCGTGCGGGCAATCTCATTAAGAGCGGGATATTCGGGCTTACTTTAAATAATGTTCTTCAACTTTTAACCCCTTATAAACATGGCGACTTCAACAAAATAAACGGCACATTTAAAATCTCCAACTCTAAAATTAACGATTTAAAAATCTATTCTCAAGGGGATAACCTTTCTACATACACCTATGGCACATACGATATACAGAGCGCAAATGCTCAAATTGAAATTCTCGGCAGGCTTTCAAGAAAGGTTTCGAACCTGCTCGGACCTATCGGAAACACTTCCGTTGCCTCTATTTTAAACCTTGTTACCAAAAACAAGATGGAGGAAATTATGAAAAACGAGCTGTTGAAAAATATTAATAAAATCCCTCTTGTTGGCTTAAACAGCAGCGACTATCGTCTTTTTAACGTTAAGATTAACGGGAAAATTACTGCGGATGATATTGTTAAATCGTTTAATTGGCTTAACTAACTTAACAAATTTGCCCCATGACTTTTTTTACCTTAACTTATCTAACTTAGGAACTTAATTTTTTTTATGAAAAAAATATTTACTTTTACACTGCTTTTTCTTTCTTGCTTGGTTTGCACCGCCTGCATAAATAATGCGGCAATCAGCGAGCTTAACAGGATAGGTAAAGAATATTACGAACAAGGCAAAGTTGACGAAGCCATAGCGAGGTTTTCTTCCTGTGTTGATTTGGACGAAAACGTATTTGAATCAAGATATAATTTGGGGGTTGCTTACATGCAAAAAGGCGAGTATGATAAGGCGCGGGAGCAACTGGAAGCCGCTCTTAAAATCAGCCCTGATAACGAGGATGTTCAATATTCGCTTGATGTTCTGAATCAAAATGAGGAATTTGACGCTAAGAAAAAAGAAGATGAGCCGGAAGTGTTCGAATGATAATTTCTCCCCCGCCGGTAAACTTTTTCAGCATTTTCGGAATCAGAATTTATTTTTATTCGGTTTTTATTTTGCTTGCGCTTGCGGTTTCTGTCAGCGTAGTGTTTTTTATATCAAAAAGGTTTAATTCGCCCGTTTCAAATGATTTAATTTTTGATATGCTCCCTTATCTTGTTATATCTTCCGTTATTTCTGCCAGACTCTATTATGTGCTTTTGTCCCTTGATTATTTTATAAAAAATCCCGCTGTAATTTTTATGGTTTGGAAGGGTGGAATAGCAATCCATGGCGTAATAGCCGGAGGAATAATATTTAGTGTTTTATATTTAAAAATTCACAAACAAAAAGTTTTTCCCTATCTTGATATTTTTTCGGCTGTTTTTCCTCTGGGGCAATCTGTTGGAAGGTGGGGCAACTTTTTTAACTCCGAAGCTTTCGGGCTTCCGATTTATGATTTAAAGCTGTTTGGGCGTCCTTTAATTCCCCCTGTGGTGCTTTTTGTGGACGAGCGTTTTCGCCCTGATAAATATTTTGATGAAGAGTTTTTTCATCCCGCTTTTTTATATGAATCAATTCTTGATTTTATAATTTTTGTTATCCTTATTTTTGTTTACAAAAAAACCGTCAATAAATATGACGGTTTTGTGTTTTTCGCATTTATTCTGTCTTATTCGTGCATAAGGTTTTTCCTTGAATTTTTGAGGACCGATACCGTATTTTATATATTCAACTGCCCTTTTCCCGTTTTCATTTCGGTAATATCTGCCGTTATTTCTTTAATCGGCATAAGGTTTGTTTTAGTACAATCAAAGAATCATTGACCTGCCGGTCATTTCTTTAGGCTGCTCAATGCCCATTAAATCAAGAACTGTAGGCGCAATATCACAGAGCGCACCCGTTTCTTTCAAGTTGTATTTTTGACTGTCGATAATGATAAACGGCACAATATTTGTTGTGTGTGCTGTTTGCGGGGCGTGAGTTTCTTCATTATACATCCATTCGGCATTTCCATGGTCTGCCGTCAAAATCATCTTTACATTATTTTGAAGGGATTTTTGAGCGATTTTTCCGACACATTTATCAACTGCAGCACATGCTTTTACCGCTGCATCCATAACGCCGGTATGTCCAACCATATCAGGGTTTGCAAAATTTACAAGAATAAAGCCGTAATCTGTGTTATCAAGTGCTTCTAAAACATTATTGCAAACCTCATAGGCGCTCATTTCGGGTTTAAGGTCATAAGTTGCAACTTTTGGAGATGCTACAAGTTTTCTTGTTTCAAGCTTGTTCGGCTCTTCTACCCCGCCGTTAAAGAAAAATGTAATATGCGCATACTTTTCGGTTTCAGCGGTTCTGAACTGTTTTATGCCGTTTTTATCAAGGATTTGCCCTAAAATATCGGTTAATTTTTGAGGTTTAAAAGCAACCGGAAGCCCGAAAGTTTCATCATACTGCGTCATACAAACGTAATAAACGTTGTTTAAAATTTTCTTTCTTTCAAAGCCGTCAAAGTCTTTAAATGCGATAGCTCTTGTAATTTCTCTGGCTCTGTCAGGTCTGTAATTAAAGAATATAACGGCGTCATTATCCGATATTCTTTTGCCGCCAACTATAACAGGCTCAACAAATTCGTCCGTTTTTCCGTTTTTATACGATTCAAGAAGCCCTTCACCTGCGCTGTTTGCTCTGTTTCCTTCTTGGAGAACAAGACAGTTGTATGCTCTTTCTATTCTATCCCACCTTTTATCCCTGTCCATTGCCCAGTATCTGCCCATTACGCTTGCAATCGGGGGCAGATTATATTTTTTAAGAGTTTTTTCGATTTCGGCTAAAAAGGTTTCTCCGCTTTTTGGCGGGGTATCACGCCCGTCAGTAAAACAGTGGACATAAACGTCTTTTAATCCGTTATCCGCAGCGGTTTTTATAAGCGCCTCAAGGTGGTTCATTGCGCTGTGGACCCCTCCTGAGGAAACAAGCCCGTATATATGAAGGGATGAATTATTTTTCTTAACATGGTTTATTGCGTTAATAAACTCTTCATTTTTATAAAAAGTTCCCTCCTCTATTTCTTTGTTTATTCTTGTTAACTCTTGATATACTATTCTTCCAGCGCCTATGTTAAGGTGTCCGACTTCAGAATTTCCCATCTGCCCCTTGGGAAGCCCGACATTTAAACCGTCTGCGTGGATTTTTGCCGAGGACATATTTGTCATAAAATTATCAAAATTCGGAGTTTCGGCTTGATAAACCGCATTGTATTCGTGTTTATCAGATAAGCCCCAACCGTCCAAAATACAAAGTAAAACTCTGTTTGTCATCTGTGCTGCTCCTTTTTATATTTCTTTTGAAAATATACCACAAAAATGGTAAGATTTTTGTATGCCTTTTAATCTGATTAATTTAAAAAAGTTTTTTTTGAAATATATTCTAAAAAGAAAATATTACAGAATGGGCTCCTGTAAGGGGTGCGGCAAATGCTGCGAAAATATTTACGTAAACCATGGTAAAAGCGGTTTCATTAAAACCGAAGCAGAATTTAACCGCCTTAAGCTTTTTCACCCTTTTTACAGAGGCTTAACCCCGCTTGGAAAAGACGAATTGGGGATGTTATTTAAATGTGAACATCTTGATTTAATTACAAAAAAGTGCAGAATACATTTTCTAAGGCCTTTTATATGTAGAAATTATCCCATGGAAGAAATTTTTAAATTGGGCGGGGCTTTAAGCCCTGATTGCGGTTACAAACTCATCCCAGTATCAAGTTTTAAAGATGTGCTAAAAAAGCTTACAAAATAAAAATAATTATGCTATTATTTCTCTATGATTAAATCAAAAGACACTCTTAAAAACATTGTTCCGTATTCCACAGATAAATATTACGATGATTTTTTACTCAAACTTGATTCAAACGAAAATCAATACGGGGCTTCACCCGCTGTAATTAACGCAATCAGAAATTTTCCCGATAAAAAAGTTAAGCTTTACCCCGCATACGGTGCTTTAATTGATAAACTCGCCTCATTTTCTGATACGCCGTTTGAGAATTTTATTTTGACCAACGGTTGCGACGAGGCTATAAATCTTATTTTAAGTGCTTTTTTATCTAAAGGTGATGAGCTTCTTACCTTTTCTCCGACATTTAGCATGCCAAAATTGTATGCCGGAGTTATTGGCGCAAAGTTTAAGGAAATTCCCTTTGATTTTCCTTTTGAATTTGATTATAAAAAATATACGGATAATATCTCTGCCCGCACTAAAATACTCTATCTTACCACCCCCAATAATCCGACCGGAAGCGTAATTTCTCCTGATGATATTTTAAACCTTGCAAAAAATTATCAAGACAAACTCATTCTGATAGATTTAACCTATGCAAATTATTCCGATATTGATATTAATCTTTATTTTGATTTAGCTAAGAAATATAAAAATGTTTCAATCGCAAAGTCTTTTTCTAAAGATTATGCCCTTGCCGGACTTAGACTCGGATATGTTTTTGCAGATTCTGCCCTGATATACGAATTAAAAAAAATTGCCTCTCCATATTCTGTTAACGCAATGGCGCTTGAAGCCGGGCTTGCCGCTTTAGATGACCTTAAATATTTTTCTGGTGTAAGGAAAAAAATAATCAAATCTAAAGAAAAACTTTATAGCGGGCTTAAAAATTCCGGCTTTACGGTTTTCAACACACAGGCAAATTTTATACTTTGTAATTTTGGCAAATGCAGCGAATTTATTTTAAATAAACTCAAACGGGAAAAAATTAAAATTAAACATTTTGAAGAGGACGGTCCTCTAAAAGGTTTTTGCCGGATAACAGCTCCGAGGCTTGAAGATGCCGGCGTTTTTTTAAAAGCTGTTTCGCCCCGTCCGCTTTTTGTTTTTGACCTTGACGGAGTTGTTTTTGATGTAAGGAATTCTTACAGACTTGCAATTAAAAAAACTTTCGAACACTTTACCAACGAAGTTTGCACAGATTTTGAAATCCAAAACGCAAAAAATTCAGGCGGGCTTTCAAACGATTGGGATTTAACGCATTATCTTATAAAAGAACACGGATATAGCGCAAAGTATGACGAGCTTGTCAATATTTTTCAAAGTTTTTTCTTCAAACCCGATAATTCCGATGAAAAAGGCTTTATTGATAATGAAGAAATTATCTTAGATAAAGCTTTTTTTGATGAGCTTCTTAAATATGCCGACTGCGCCGTTTTTACGGGGCGGCCCCGCAAGGAAGCTTTTTATTCGCTTGAAAAATACGGCATAAAAAGTTGTTTTTCTTATTTTGTGTGTTCTGAAGATGTCGGCAGCGAGGGCAAACCGAGCCCGTTTGGCTTAAATTTAATAAAAAACTCATGCAATTTTTCAGACATTATTTATTTTGGGGATACGGTGGATGATATTAAAGCCGGAGTTGGCGCTTCCGTAAAAGTTTTCGGAGTTATCCCCCCGGGGGCGTCCATTATTGATGAAACAAAAAATGAGCTTATTAAATCCGGAGCAAGCGGAGTAATTGAAAGTTCCGCCCGGATTTTAAATTTAATCAAAGAAGGTGAATTATGTCAATTGTAAAGAAAGAAAGAAAAACGGGCGAAACTGAAATTTCTGTTTTGTTTAACCCGCGGGGCACCGGAAAATATAATATTTCAACGGGAATAAACTTTTTTAATCACATGCTTGAACAATTTGCCTGTCATGGCGGGTTTGACCTCACTCTTGAAGTAATTTCCCATGATAGAGATAACCATCATATAGTTGAAGATGTCGGAATTACATTAGGAAGTGCTTTTTTAGAATCTTTGGGAGATAAAAAAGGGATTAAACGTTATTCGAGCGTAATTTTGCCTATGGATGAAGCGCTTGTTCTCTGTGCTGTTGATTTATCCGGCAGAGCATATTGCAAAGCTTCTTTTCAAATAAGAGAAGAAACCGTTTCCGATTTTGAAACGGTTTTGCTTATACATTTTTTCAACTCTTTTGTTTCAAATTCGGGTATTACCCTTCATATAAAGCAGCTTGAAGGAATTGACCCTCACCATATAATTGAATGTTCCTTCAAGTCCTTTGCAAGAACACTTAGCGCCGCTTCTAAAATCGACCTTGCAAAAGCTGATTTTATACCTTCCACAAAAGGTGTTCTTTAAAAATTATAAAAACTCTTGATAAATAATTTGTTTTTGAGATAATGAATTTATTGGCTGAGTAGCTCAGTTGGTGAGAGCGCGCGGCTCATACCCGCGAGGTCGACAGTTCGAATCTGTCCTCAGCTATATTTTTTTGTTTTCATGCCCATTTTGTGGCTTTTTAGAAATTGAATTAATTACTTTTGAACTAATTAACATCTGCTAATCTAATCTGTATATATTTAGAGCAAAAACGGCAAAAAGCATATATATAATTATGCAAGCGGGTTGTCAGAAACAAAACGCTTGCATAATTCATAATTTATGTCTTTAAATTGCTCGGTTAATCTTCCGAATTATAAAAGCCTATTCTTCTCTTTTTGGGTTCGGTTATTCTTGTCGATTTGAATTCTTCCAACGCTGTGGTTAAATCCTCTTCGGTTATTTTTACCCCTTCAAGGTCGGCGATTGAGAAAGTGTCATTGCTCATTTTTTCATATATATTTTCTCTGTCATAAGCTGCCTTTTGAGCGTCCGCAACTATTGCGGCTATGTCGGAGCCGGAGGTGTCAGCCTCTTTTAACTGCTTGGCAACTTTGTCTTTGTCGATTGATTTGTCAACATCAAGATCCTTAAGGTGTATGTCAAGAATTTTTTTGCAGCCTTCGGCGTCAGGTTTTTTAACTTCTATATGCTCGCCGAATCTTCCGGATCTTTTAATTGCGGAGTCAAGAAGGTCATATTTATTTGTTGCTGCGACAATATATATTTGATCTTTTGATTTTTCTATGTCGCTCATCAAGGTTAATATCTGGTTCACAACTTTATCGTCATGCCTTGATGTGTCGCTTCCTTCTCTTTCTTTTGCAACGGCGTCAAATTCATCAATAAATATAACTGTGGGCTGATTTTGCTTAGCTTCGTCAAAGAGCTTTCTCCAATTCTCTTCCGATTCGCCTACCCACTTAGACTCCATTTCAAGCCCGTTCAGCTTAATAAAGTGGGCGTCAGCTTCATTTGCCAATGCTTCAGCCATAAGGGTTTTGCCGGTTCCCGGTCCTCCTTCAAGGATAAACCCATGGCTCACAACTTTAAACGCTTCGGGGTATTTAATCGGGTATATTATTTTTTCTTTTAATTTCTTTATGACTTCATCTTGACCGCCGACATCCGCAAAAGTTATTTTTCCTTCATTTTCTTTTTTCTTTGCTTCTTCGATTTCTTTCTTTTCCTCATCGGTCAATATTGCAGCGAGTCTTTCTTTATTGGTTTTATAAGTATTTTCTTTTCCGATTTCAGTTAAGTTAAAAATTTGAATATTATCATCTTTTATTTTGTCGGGAGTAACAAACTCGGATTGTGCCACGGAAAATGGAGCGCCATGGACACCCACGCTAAAACTGCTGTTATCTCTGATGAACATTTTATCATATTTTTTCAATTTATAATTTTGATCGCCGCTGTGGTGATTAACGGGGATATTGCCGAAGTTTTGCAAATATTTTGCCCCATATTCGTTGACACCCACGGTAAATGTTGTTTTTGCGTTTTTATCTTTAATAAATAAAACTTTGTTAATGGGTTTATCAAAAACACGGGCGCCGTTGCTTAAATCTTCCCTGACTGTTTTTACGTCTTTTCCGACGGCAATAATGTCGCTATTGCCAAGATAATAAAGTGCGTCCGATATTTTATTTTCTATAGGGTTAATTTTTGGAGTTTTGGGGTCATCGGGGGCGGATGGCGTCTTTCCTTTAAATGCAACCTTGTTTAAATTTGCAAGCCCTTGAAGAGAATCCGACAGCATGGGTGAAGTTGCTACCGATTCGGAATTTACGGCGTTTTTAGGCGCATTATCTGCGCTTAAGCCGGTGTTCCCTAAAAAGTTATATGTGTAAGCTGTAACTGGTGAAATTCTCAATTTAAGTGCCTCCTTAATACTTGTCATTCTCTTTACGTGCAATATAAAACGCATTAAAATTTTTTTTGAACCCTTGTTCAAAGTGTACGCTTCTTTATTTTGAATATTTTTTTGCCCGCATACGCTCTCTTTGAGCTTATATGCGCCTTATCGGTTTAAGTGTATTTTGTACAAAAATTCATTTTAACATTTTTTAACATTTATTCATTTATTTTTTACTCGCATTGTCTAAAACAAGCTCCCCATCTTTTATATAAGGCTGCTTAATATTTTATAAAAATTTTGCTGCCCGCTCCTTTTGTATTAATAATAATTAGTTTGATTTGAAAAACACCTGATTTAATTACTTACAGCCGGCACACAAAAAATATTCATAAGATATGTATTTTATCAATAAAACTCAAAATAAAAGCAAAAAGCGGAATATATCCGCTTAAAATAAGGAGAAGAAGGGATTCGAACCCTTGGTACGTTATTCACGTACGACGGTTTTCAAGACCGCTCCGATCAACCGCTCCGGCACTTCTCCGTCAGATAAATTGTTCTTATATTATCTTTGAAAAAATTTTTTTTGTAAAGCCCCTTAAAGTAAAAAACGGGGGCAGACTTATTTTGTTAGGTTCAGAACCTTTAAAACTTTGTCTGTTATGTCAATTCCGCCATATAATACGGTTCTTGAATCCACAACCGTATCAATTTTATTTTCCATTGCCACTCTTTTTATTGCGGCATTTATAGCGGCGTCAATTTCGGTTTCTTTTTTTATCTTTGTCTTTTCAAAGTCGGTTTGTTTTTGTTTTAGGGCGTTTGCCGTCTGGGTTTCAAAATTTTTCTTTTGAACTGCGGAATCAAGCTTTGTATATTCGTTTTCTTTATCTAAAAGGTATCTTTGAATTTCTCTTGATTTGTCTTCAAGCTCGCTCATTGCCGCCTTAGCTTTTGAATAGTTAGATACAAGCTCTCTGTAATTAACCATGCCAATTGTTTCGGCAAATGCGGGCATTCCCACGGTTAGAGCAAGCAATAATGCCATAATTTTACTTCTCATACATAACCTCATTTATAAATTATTTCGTTGATTATATCAAAATTATTTTTTTTAGTAAATACCTGACTTAGTTAGCTTGATGTTTAAAATTTATAGAATAAAATGTGTATAGCTAATATTTATTGGAAAAGTTAATGGCAAGGACATATTCGCAAAGAAAACCTTCTGAATATAATCTCTTTAGGAAAATTTTCACATGGATTACCTGTACTTTTGTATACGGTCTTTACTATAAAATCGTGTGCAATTTGAAAGTCGAGGG
>CAYUWO010000013.1:0-905 GCA_964448535.1 uncultured Gammaproteobacteria bacterium
AGCCAGTTTACCATTTGCCAGTATTGATAACCGTAAACAAAGGGCGAAACCTGAGTATGTCCGGCAAGGTCAGCAATTATCGCTTTTTGACCTTGGAACTTATCTAAAATCTTCTTATCTGCTAATATTTTTTCAAAAAAAACTTTGCTCGTTTTAATATCTCTTAAATTTGACCAATCGGAATAATACCCGTCAAATCCGGCTTCTAAAAGCTCGTCAACCGGCGTATAAGACGCATAGCCTTTTGCGGGGTTTTGCCAATTCGGCGAAGCTTGAGCTAAAAACATAAATTGAGGGTCTTTTTCTCTTGCATAATCTATAATGATTTTCCAAAATGCTCCGGGCTTAATTGCGGCGGCATCGGCTCTTATGCCGTCCGCCCCTATAAATTGAACAAGGTCTATAAACTTTTTATGCTCGTCAATTAAGTCTTGATTTAAATTTTTATTATCATCATACACCCTAAAAAGCCGAACGTCTGCCCAATCTGCAGGAAAAACCGTATTGCCAGATTTATCTTTAACAAAAAGTTCGGGTTTTTCAAGGCTCATATCGTAAGACCCGCAGCTTGGAAGATCAACAATAATGTGGAGCCCGTTTTTATGAGCTTCATCTACAAATTTTTTTGCCTGATTTTTAACATCGGGGGTAAAATCTGTCGAATCAAAAAATTGCGGGTTTATCTCATCAAAAGAATCCATAGCATACAAAGATCCGGCAGTGCCTAAAGCTTTTAATTTTCCGGTTTTAGTAATCGGCAAAAGATAAATTGTGTTAAACCCCGCCTGTTTTAGCGCAGAAAGCTTAGGAATAGCGTTTATAAATGTGCCTTTTGCTTCTCCGAGCTCAGGCTCAATTATATCGTTATCGTTATAATCTTTTGCGCCAAATGTTCTTATATTAAG
>CAYUWO010000013.1:915-23932 GCA_964448535.1 uncultured Gammaproteobacteria bacterium
AAGAAGAATTATTTATAAACATCGTTCTTAAATTATTCACCCAGCTATCCGTGCTTGCGTATGAAAAATTAACGCTCCCGAAAAATAAAATAACTGCCAAAAAAAGTTTACTTATTTTCATTATTTCCCATCCTGTATATTTGATAAATTATGTCGTCCTCAACCCCCTTTAAAAGAGAGCTGTTTCTGTTAAAACCCATTATAATTGAAGAATAGCAATATTCCTTCCCGTTTGTTTTAATTATGCCCGCAATTGAGCTGATTCCATACAGAGTACCCGTTTTAAAAAATGCCGCATCTTTTAATTCGCGTATTCTTTTTGATAATGTGCCAACGCCTGCGGTCGGAAGATATTTTTCATAATCAAAATCAAGCGCAAAAAGCGCATTAGTCATCCAATTAGTATTTGTTGCATTATACCTTGAAACTCCGCTTCCGTCAAAAATTTTCGCTTCATCCGGATTGAGCCCCAATTTAGAATAAAAATCGCGGAACATATTTATGCCGTTTTGAGTTGTCCCCAAAGAAGAACCGGAAATTTTATTTTTCTCTTTTGCATACTTTCCGCCCGCAACTTTAAAAACCATTTCGGCAGATGTGTTATCGCTCGTGTATAAAATATGTTTTAAGACTTCGTCTATACTCCTTGTAACTTTAGCGACAGGAACGGCGTCTTTTGGAGTTTTTTTAAATTGGAAAGCCTCCGAATATTTTATTCCGTTCTTATTCAATGTTTTTGTAAGTTTGGAGCAGAAAAAATATTTAGGGTTAATAACGGGAATTTCCTTGTTTACGATACTTGATGATAAAGTCCCGTCCACATTAACCGTTTTGTGTTCTTCATCAAGAACAAAACGGATGTTGTTTTCGTTTCCCTTCTCAAGCTTGTTTACAAAAGTAAATTTGTAAGGGTCTTTTTGGATAATTCTTATGTCTTTTTTAGACGGGTCCGTATAAAAATCTACTCCGACCGTATTAAAATCTATCATATACGGAGATAACTTGGGAGAATTGGGCCAAAAATCGTCAGCCGCCCAGCCGTTTGGATAAGGAACAAAATCCGTAACGGAATCATCAATATAGATTTTTTTATAATTTCCCTTAAGGTTTGTTTTTAAATTGTGCGCAAGCAAATTCATATCATCCGTTTTAAAAAGCGGGTCGCCCGAAAGTTTTAAATATAAATCTTCGTTTTTATCTTTATAAATAACTGTTTCAAATTTAAAATTGCTCCCTAAAGTGTCAAGTGCAGCTGCCATTGTAAAAAGTTTTAAAGTTGAAGCCGGATTTAAAAATTTATAGGGGTTTTTTTCATAAATACAGGAAGGAACCGCCCCTTTTTCTTTAATTGAAATTGAAAGAACGGAATCATTGTCAAAACCGGCTAAATTTATAATGTCGTCAATATCGGTTTTTATATCGGACGAAAAACAGGGAGTTTGGAATAAAATAAAAAAAACAAAAATTATAAGCTTTTTAAACATAAGCTTTTTCTCCTAAGATTTCAGGCGCAAACCCAAAATCTTTTATAATTCTGTTTTCAATATTAGGGTATGTATTTCTTACTTTTTGAACAACTTCCGTGTCAATTGCGCCGTAAATATATCCTTCATCCTCATTGAGCCTTTGAATTGTATTCCCCATAGGCTCAACCAAAAGAGATTTCCCCGCATTATAAACCCCGTTTTGAATTTCACCTGTTTGTGAAAGTGCCAAAAAATAAGCTTGGTTTTCTACAGCCCTTGATGACGCCATAAGAAAATACTGTTCCGCTCTTGTTTTTGGCCAAGCGGACATATTAATTAAAAATTCGGGCGGATTTTTTAAATTTATATAACTTCTGAACAGTTCGGGGAATCTTATGTCATAACAGATTGAAAGCCCGATTTTTAGCCCTTCAATATTAACAACAACAGGGGTTTGCCCCCTTTTTACCGCCTGCGCCTCGCCATCGGGCGAATAAAGATGAATTTTTTCATAGCGGGCAATTAATTCGCCCTTTCTGTTAAAAACAGGACATGTGTTTTTACAGCCGGCTTCCGATTTTCTTATGTAAGAGCCGCCTATAACATTCACATTATATTTTTTTGCAAGCTCCGACAAAAAATTCTCCGTCCTTCCGCAATCGTCGGCTAAACTGTCAAATGTGCGGCAAAGCCACCCTGTTGTCCAAACCTCGGGCAGGATAATAATGTCAATCGGAAAGTTATTTTTAGAATAAAATTCTCTAACCATTGAAGAAATTTTATTGAAATTTTCTTCAATTTTCCCTACATTAGAGCTCATTTGAACGGCAAGGATATTTTTTTTCACTTTTTCATTTCCCTAAAATTAAAGTTCTTCAGGCGATGCTATTTTCCCCAAAATTGCGCTTGCAGCAGCCACCGCAGGGGAAGCCAGATAAACTTCCGATTCCGGATGTCCCATTCTGCCTACAAAGTTTCTGTTTGTGGTTGATATTGCCCTTTCTCCTTTTGCGAGGATTCCGGCATGCCCGCCGAGGCATGGTCCGCATGTGGGGGTGGAAACGGCGCCCTGAGCTTCCACAATAGTTTGGATGTACCCGAGCTCAATTGCTTTTAAATAGATTTCCTGAGTGGCTGGAAAAACAATTAAACGCACATCAGGGTGAACTTTTCTATTCTTTAAAATATCTGCGGCAATTTTGAGGTCTGATAACCTTCCATTTGTGCAGCTCCCGATTACGACCTGATTAATTTTAACGTCCCCGACTTTTGAAATTGGTTTTGTATTTTCGGGCAAATGAGGGAGGGCAACCGTCGGCTCAATATCTTTTGCGTTATATTTTATAACCCTTTCATAATTGGCATCAGGGTCTGATGTGTAAAATTTATAGGGTCTTTTAGAGCGTCCCTCTAAATATTTTCTTGTAATTTCATCAGGAGGAATTATCCCGTTTTTGGCACCCGCTTCAATTGCCATATTGCAAATGGTAAATCTTCCGTCCATTTCCATATTTGATATTGCGGAACCAGTGATTTCAAGAGTTTTGTATAAAGCCCCGTCAACCCCGATATCGCCAATTAAATGAAGAATTAAATCTTTAGCCGATACCCATTTGTTTAATTCACCGTCAAATTCAATCTTGATTGCGGAAGGCACTTTAAACCAAGTTTCTCCGGACGCCATAGCGCATGCAAGGTCGGTTGAGCCTACTCCGGTTGAAAAAGCACCTAAAGCGCCGTATGTACAGGTATGAGAATCCGCCCCTATAATAAGATCGCCTGCGGCAACCAATCCGGAATCCGGAAGAAGTGCGTGTTCTATTCCCATTCTGCCGACTTCAAAAAAGTTTTTTATTCCTTTTTCCTTGCAAAACTCTCTAATCATTTTCACCTGTTCTGCGGATTTAATATCCTTATTAGGGACAAAATGGTCGGGGACAAAAACCGTTCTCGTACTGTCAAAAACTTTATTTACTCCTATTTTATTAAATTCTTTTATTGCAACGGGAGCCGTGATGTCATTTGCGAGAGTAATGTCAACTTTTGCGGTTATTAAATCTCCGGCTTGGACATATTCTTTGCCCGAATGAGCCGCAAAAATTTTTTCGGTAATTGTCATTGGTTTTGCCATTGGTTTTTATCCTTCTTTACTTCTTTTTCTTGTCTAATTTTTCTTTAATGTCAAGCATTGCGCTGTGCCCTAAGGAAAAAACGGCGCATTTTTTAAGGTTTGGAATATACCATGCGCATTTTTCCTGCAGGCAAATAATCGGGAAATCATTTCCCGCCGACATTAAAGGGCAAACGGGAATAGGCGCATTCATTAACCTGCTCCCTTATTTTTGCGCTGCTTCAAGCGCCATTGCTTGTTTTTGAAGGTTGCAATTTGTTTCGTCGCACCTTTTTTCGTAATCTTTATAGATTTTACATCTGTTCATTACTTCATCAAAATTAATTAAATGTGCGTCGAAATCCGGCCCGTCAACACATGCGAATTTAACTTCATTGCCAACGGTAACTCTGCAAGCGCCGCACATGCCTGTGCCGTCAACCATAATAGGGTTCATTGAAGCTTCGGTTTTAATGCCGCTTCCTCTTGTTAGCTCGGCAACCGCTCTCATCATGGGCATGGGACCGACTGCTATCGCATAATCAATTTTTTCTTTTCCCATAATTTCTGCCATAACGGAAGTTGTAAAGCCCTTAACCCCGAGCGATCCGTCATCGGTTGTTATAATAAGCTCGGTGCATGCTTCTTTCATTTTATCCTGCCAAAAGATTAAATCTTTGTTTCTTGCGCCCATAATCATATAAACTTTATTTCCTGCGTCCTTTAAGGCTTTTGAAATTAAATAGCATGGCGCAGCGCCGTATCCGCCCGCAACACAAATGGCAGTGCCGTAATTTTCAATATGGGTAGGTTTTCCTAAAGGACCGACAATATCTTCAATTTCATCTCCGACATCTAAAGCGGCAAGTTTTTTTGTGGTGTAGCCGACCGCCATATAAACAATGGTCAGCTCTTCTTTTTCTCTGTCAAAATCTGCAATTGTCAGAGGAATTCTTTCCGAATTTTTATCAACCCTTAAAATAATAAATTGCCCTGCTTTTGCATTCCTTGTAATATAAGGGGCTTTTACCTTTATTTCAAACTGGTTTTTGCAAACTTCGTTTTTGTATAAAATTTTATAACCCACTTTTTCACTCCTTCTAATAATTGTAGCTACAAAATCATATTAACACAAAAAAAGGACGGTTTGTAAAAAAACCGTCCGTACATTCTAATAACTTAACAAAAACTAGCTTTTTGAAAATTCCGCATCAATTACATCATCGTCTTTGGAATCTTTCTTTGCCTGTTCGCCTGCGCCTTGGGCGCCTTCTGTTTTGGCGTTTTGTTCTTCCTGCTGCACTTGAGCATAAGCCGCTTGAGAAATGCCATACATAGTTTGTTGCAAATCTTCCGATAGTTTTTTAATATCTTCAAACGGTTTATTTTCATCAAGCGCTTTTTTAAGGGCTTCTTTTTGTTCTTCGAGTTTCTTTTTATCAGAATCCGAGATTTTGCCTTCGAAGTCTTTAACTATGCGCTCTGCTGCAGAAATCATGCTTTGTGCATTATTTTTTGTTTCGGCTTCTTCTTTTTTCTTTTTGTCCTCATTTGCGTTAGCTTCGGCTTCTTTGACCATTTTATCAATGTCGGACTCAGAGAGGTTGGAAGAGTTTGTTATTGTTATTTTTTGTTCTTTATTTGTTGCTTTATCTTTGGCGGTAACATTTACAATGCCGTTAGCGTCAATATCAAAAGTAACTTCAATTTGCGGCATGCCTTTCATTGCCGGCGGAATACCGTCCAGTCTGAACATGCCTAAAGATTTATTATCTCTTGCCATGGGTCTTTCTCCTTGAAGAACATGGATATCAACGGCTGTTTGATTGTCATCGGCAGTTGAAAAGACCTGAGATTTTGAAACGGGGATTGTCGTGTTTCTCTGTACAAGAGGAGTCATGACCCCGCCTAAAGTTTCAATACCCAAAGTTAAGGGGGTTACATCCAAAAGAACGATATCTTTAACTTCGCCTGCCAAAACGCCCGCTTGAACTGCGGCACCAACCGCCACAACTTCATCGGGGTTAACGGACTGGTTGGGCTCTTTACCTGTGTACTGTTTAACAAGTGCCTGAACAGCAGGGATTCTTGTTGAACCGCCGACAAGAACAACCTCATCAATTGCATCTTTTGAAATTCCCGCATCTTTAATTGCGGTTTCAACAGGTGTTTTACATCTTTCGAGCAATTCATGGGACAATTCTTCAAATTTTGCCCTTGTTAAAGAGATATCAAGGTGTTTAGGACCGTTAGCGTCAGCCGTTATAAAAGGAAGGTTAATATTTGTTTCAACAACGGATGAAAGCTCACATTTTGCTTTTTCCGCAGCTTCTTTTAACCTTTGCATTGCCTGCTTATCAGATTTAAGGTCAATGCCCTCCTGCTTTTTAAATTCTTCGCAAAGCCAATCAATGATTTTTTGATCAAAATCGTCCCCGCCAAGATGAGTATCCCCCGATGTGGACAAAACTTCATGAACTCCGTCGCCGATTTCCAATATCGAAACATCGAATGTACCGCCGCCAAGGTCAAACACAAGAACTTTTTCGGACTTTTCCTTTTCAAGCCCGTATGCAAGAGCAGCCGCCGTCGGTTCGTTTACTATACGCAAAACATCAAGCCCTGCGATTTTACCCGCATCTTTTGTTGCCTGTCTTTGAGCGTCGTTAAAATAAGCCGGAACTGTAATAACGGCAGATGTAACCTTTTCTCCCAAATAATTTGAAGCGTCATCCGCCAATTTTCTTAAAATCATAGCGGAAATTTCTTGGGGGGTATAGTCTTTGCCATCTATATTTTTTTTATAATCTTCGCCCATGTGGCGTTTGATTGAAATAATCGTTCTGTCCGGATTTAAAATTGCCTGACGTTTTGCAAGCTGACCTACTAATCTTTCACCGGATTTTGAAAACCCGACAATTGAGGGGGTTGTTCTTGAACCTTCCGCATTTGCAATAACAGTCGGCTTCCCGCCTTCCATAACCGCAACAACGGAGTTTGTGGTTCCAAGGTCAATACCTATTGTTTTTGCCATTGTATATTACTCCTTTATTTTATCTGTTTCCTTACAATATTTAATTTACCACCCAAAATCATAATGACTCAAAAAATAAACAAAAAATTAATATTTTAAATAAAGACATTTTTTGATAAAAAATCATAATATGCCGTTGGGCAAGACTTAAAAATTCATAAAATACTTATTTTTGAGCAAAATAAAACGCCCGCAACCAATCGGGCGTTTTATTTTAATTGCAACCTCATTTTACAAGGTCTTTAAATTTTTTACCTGCGGAAAATGCGGGAACAACTCTGGCTTCAATTTTAATTTCTTTGCCGGTTTGAGGGTTGCGCCCCGTTCTTGCTGCGCGTTTGCGCACTTCAAAAGAACCGAAACCGACAAGAGTAACTTTTTTGCCTTCTGCAACCGTTTTTTGAACTAAATCTAAAAAAGCAGCGATGATTTCAGCGGTATTTTTTTGCGAAAGCATGCTTTTCCCTGCGATTTCTTTGACTAACTCTTCTTTGTTCATAAACTGCACCTTTCATGCACATAACACAAAATTTATTATATCCTTGTATTTTAGATTTGACAAGCTTTTTTAACTCATCGTTACATTATAATGAAATAAAAACAAGTATTTTGGGGCAAAATGCAAGCTAAAAACAAATAATAAAGGGGGTTATTCGGAAATCGGAGTTCTGGAAAAAGTAACGCCATTGTAAAAATAACTTAATATTTGAAATGCGCTATAACCTTTATTTGCTAAATTGTTAGCACCATGCTGGCTCATTCCAACCCCATGCCCATTCTTTTTGACATTATCATCGTATGCCTTAACCGGCTTTAAATAAGGCACATCCGTTGCCCAAGCCATGCCGGCGCCCACTGTCTGCCCCCCTGTGCTTGCGCAATAGTATGCGGGAATAACTTTTCCTTTGTATGTTAAAACAACCCCTTTTGTGTCTAACACCGCCTTATTTGTTTTTTTTGTTTCGGCGCTTGCTCCGCCGTATGCTTGATCTTGAGGGGTGTCTAAAAGGTCATATCCTCTTGAGCCTCTTTTTTTAAGGTTGGCAACCGCATAGCTCCTTGCGGCTATTGCCTGCGCTTTGTGCGCTTCAAAATTCCATGAAGAAGGCATTTCTGAAGGAACAACGCCCAAAAGATATAATTCAAGGGGAAGGCGGTTTATTACGGTTAATTTTTTATTATAATTATATACAACAAGCTCGCCCCGATACCACCTGTTTTTTGTCGCAACAAAACCGGTTTCGGAATTTGGCTTAATAATAATATAGTTTGACGCCAAATCGTAAAATTTATTATTCACCTTAATTGCAATGCTATTCCCGTTAGCTTTTATCGTGTAAGATTTCATTTTTTGTGATTTAAAAATTTCTTTTTTGGTGTTGGCGTTAATGATAACCCCGTCGGTTGAAGTTCCAAAATAAGTTTGTTTGGCATCAACATTAAGCCCGACACGAATCGCAAGCGCAGGCGAACTTGAAAGGGCAGCAAATATACATACTAAAGCGAATAAAAAAAACTTCCTCATAAGATATATTTTAAAGCAATTGTGCGTTTTGTAATCAAATAACCGTATGATTATTTTTCTTCTTTAGATGTAAGGCTTTCGATGTATTTAACAATCTCGGAACAAATTTCTGATTTTGTTTCGTCATCTACTATCCTTAAATATTCCATGGCAAGAAAATGTTTTACATTATGATCCTGCCATCTTTGCCAATAATATTCAAAGTTGTTAACGGTTATAACGTAGCCCGAGTTTCTGGAGCGTTCGATTATAAAATCGCAGCAATAATCTTTTAAGGCGCTATCCGCTTGTTCTAAATATGTAACAGCCTGTTTAACAACAGGGTCTTTGTCATACCATCTATTATTCATACCCTTAGTATATACCCTTTTTTAAAAATGTCAATTTAGAGGGTTTTTCTTAATAGTTTTTGAAATTGCGTTTAGAAGAAAAAGTATAAACACAAGCGCAATCGCAAAAATAAAATATCTGTTTAAAACCCCGGTTATAATTATTGATAAAATGGCACAAGCCATTGATATTGAAGATAAAGTTAAAACGGCTAAATCTTGCGAGAAGCCATGATGAAGGAGCTTATGATGAATATGCTCGGAATCCGCCACAAAGGGGCTTTTTCCTTTGCTTATTCTTCTTAAAGAAGAATATGTAACATCTAAAATAGGAATTAAAAGAATTAACAGAGGGATATACATAAACGAAGTTCCGCCACTCATAATGCCTGTTATTGACAAAGTCGAAAGCATAAAACCGGCAAACAGCGCGCCCGAATCTCCCATAAAAATTTTAGCGGGATTGTAGTTAAAAGTTAAAAACGCAAGCATAGCACCCGATAAAATAATTGCAACAAGGGCGGTTATGGGGGAAGAAGGGGAAGCGACAATTGAAATTATCGCTATCGCAACCGAACTTATAGTTACAACCGAGCCGGCCAGCCCGTCAATCCCGTCAATAAAATTAATTGCGTTTGTAATTCCAACAATCCATAAAAGGCTAATCGGATAAGACCATAAACCCAGCTCGATATTAGTTCCGAAAGGATTATATATTTCATCAATCCTGACCCCGAGCAAAATTACCGTGGTTGCAATTGCAACCTGTATAAAAAGTTTAAACTTCGCATTAAGGCAAAAAATATCATCAATCAAACCCAAAAGAAACATCAAAGAGCCACCAGTTATAATGCCTGAAAGCCCTTCGCCTTTCGGATAATAACTTAAAAGCACAAGAAACAAAAAAGTTAACATAACGGCAAACCATATCCCTATGCCGCCCAAACGGGAAATTTTACCTTTGTGGATTTTTCTTTCATTAGGGACATCCACAAGCCCCGCTTTGTCGGAAAAATATATAACTATGGGCACTATAAACACCCCTAAAAGGTATGCGATTATTGCTCCCAGAATATGCGCTTGAGTTAATTGAATCATAGGTCGATATTACCACAATCTTTTATGAAATTTCAATCCTCTTTTTTTCTTTTATGAGTTCATCGTACACCCAAGAGGGCACGAAGTTCTTGCCCATAATAATTGTGCCGTGATTAACGGAGGGGGCATGGAAATCCGAACCGCCCGTTATTATAAGCCCGAATCGTTCCGCAAGAGAGGAATAATATTCGACAACAGCCGGAGAATGTTTTCTGTGGTAGGCTTCAACCCCTCTCAGCCCGTAATTTATTAATTCCTTTATAAGACTTTCGGCAATTTCAACATCTATAGGATGAGCAAAAACGGGAATTCCCCCCGAATCGTATATAACTTCGCAAGCATCATGCGGGCTGACTGTTTTTCTTTTAACATAAACGGGGGAATCATCGTTTATGTATTTTGAATAAGCTTCAGTTACGCTCCCCGTGCCCCCCGCATTTGTAATTGCGCGCGCAATATGAGGGCGGCCTATGCTTCCGCCTTCGGCGACAAGCTTTTTAATGTCGGCAAAGGTTATTCTTATTCCCTCTTTTTTATTTAAAAGGGTTGTCATCTCTTTTGCCTGATGAATGCGGGCATTTTGTTGAAATTTTAACATGGATTGAAAATCCGGATTTTCAACATCGGGAAAATATCCGAGAATGTGAACTTCATATCCCTTATAAATCGTATTAATTTCAACTCCCTGAATAATTTCAAGTTTTTTATCGTTAACTTGGGCATAATCTTTTGCCACCTGATATGACAAAATGTTGTCATGGTCTGTCAGCGCAATAACATCCAGCCCGCAGTCAATTGCGGTATCAACAATGTTTTCGGGCGTATAAGCACCATCAGAGTAGGTTGTATGGATATGTAAATCAACCTTCAAGTTTCACCTTCCTTGTCCTCTTTATCGTATACAAAATTAATTCTTTTGATATCAACCGCAGATAAAGTATTGAGGTTGAATGAAATAAGGCATGCGTTAAGCTGAATTTTTGGAGAATCGGCAACATCAAACCTTTCGGGGATAGAAGTTATAAGCCTTTTTAAGCTTGTTTCATAATCCATGCCGATAACCCCCTCATAAGCGCCCGTAAAGCCGACATCTGATATATATGCACATTTATTATCAAAAATTTTCTCATCCGCCGTTTGGACATGGGTATGGGTTCCGACAACTGCGCTCACCCCCAGAGATGAAGCATACTTTGCGAATGAAATTTTTTCTGCGGTGGCTTCGGCATGATAATCTATAAAAACAATTTTATCGTCAAAACCAACTTCGTTTTTTAATTCTTCAAGGGCTTGAAAGGGGCAGTTAACGGGCTGCATAAAGGTTTTTCCGAGTAAATTTATAACAACAATTTTATTGTTATAAATTCTATATCCCACCCCCCTTACGGTTTTATGGTAGTTATAAGGGCGGATTAGCGCGGGAGAATCGTCAATAAAAGAGTAAATGTCTTTTTTATCCCAAATGTGGTTGCCGGAAGTCATAAGGTTAACCCCGTATGATAAAAGCTCGTCATGGTTTTTTAAAGTGAGCCCGAAGCCATGGGAAGCGTTTTCAACATTTGCAACCACAAGATCAAAAGAAAAATTAAAATATTTTTCTTTATTCGATAAGACATATTTAAGCGCATTCCTGCCGGGACGCCCGACTATGTCGCCAAAAAAGAGAATGTTAAAGTTGTTTGACATTTTTATTTCGCTATTTCGGTAACTCTTGCCTCCCGAACAACAGTAACTCTGATTTGTCCGGGATATTCAAGTTCATCCTCAATGCGTTTTACAATGTCGCGAGCCAATTTAGCGGCAGCAGCATCATCAAACACTTCGGGCTGAACCACCACCCTAACTTCTCTGCCGGCTTGAACCGCAAACGACTGCTTGATTCCCTCATAGCTGTTTGCAATCTCCTCAAGCTTCTTAAGACGTTTAATATAGATTTCAAGCGTGTCGCGCCTTGCGCCCGGACGCCCTGCCGAAACCGCATCGGCTATTTTTACAAGCGCCGCCACAAGAGTGTTAGCTTGAACGTCATCATGGTGGGCTTCAATTGCATGGACAATTTCTTCTTTTTCGCCATACTTTCTTGCAAGCTCAACCCCCAATTGAATATGCGTACCTTCCTGTTCATGGTCAACGGCTTTTCCTATATCATGCAAAAGCCCCGCACGTTTGGCTTCTTGAATGTTGGCGCCTAATTCCGCAGCGAGCATGCCCGATATCTGAGCAACTTCAATTGAGTGTTTCAAGACATTTTGCCCGAAACTTGTTCTGTAATATAAACGTCCAAGAGTCTTTATAAGCTCTCTGTTAAGGTTCATGATTCCAAGGTCGTATGCGGCTTTTTCGCCTTCCTGTTTCATTTTGTTTTCAATTTCTTTTAAAGATTTTTCATACACTTCTTCGATTCTTACGGGGTGTATACGACCGTCTGATACCAGTTTTTCAATGGTTAGTCTTGCAACTTCACGCCTGACAGGGTCAAAGGAGGACAAAACAACGGCTTCGGGGGTGTCATCAATTATTAAATCGACTCCGGTAAGGGTTTCAAGGGTTCTGATGTTTCTCCCCTCTCTGCCTATTATTCTTCCTTTCATGTCGTCATTCGGAAGCGAAACAACCGAAACCGTTGTTTCTATAACCTGTTCAATAGCGCATTTTTGCATTACTTGAGATAAAATTTCTTTGGATTTTTCTTCCGCATTTTCTTTTATTTTAATTTCATTTTCTCTGATTAAACGAATCTGTTCTTGTTTAAGCTCCTGCTTTAATTGCTCTAACAGGGTGTTTCTCGCCTCTTCTCTTGACATTTGAGAAACCCTTTCCAATTCCGTTACCTGTTTTGCAATGGTATCGGCAAGATAATCTTCTTTTTCGTTTAATTCATCTTCTTTTTTACTTAAAAAACACTCTTTATCAATATTTTGCTGGTATTTTTGTTCAACTTCGTCTTGCTTTTTTTCAATTAAATTTTCAAGGCGCGAAACTTCCGCCCTTCTGTCCCTGATTTCATCGTTCAGCTTTTGGCGGTCGTCGTAAAGCTGCTCTTTTGCGTTTGCAAGAGCGTCCTTTTTATACAGTTCAATCTTTTCTTTAAATTCTTCCTGTTTTTCTTTAAGCTGAACCTGAATGTTTTCAAGAGCCGTTTTTTGGCGAGTATTAACAATTGCAACGATGATGGTTGCAACGGTTAAAATGCCCGTCAGTATATGCGGCATTATGGTAGAAAGTGCTGATAAAGATTCTTGAGCGATTTTCCCATACCTCATTCAGTGTGTTAAAAATACGCTAAATATCTTTTAAGTTTATAGTTATATATGAAAACTTATATTAAATATATTTAGTTAATTAAATAATACCATGGAATTTGAAATTTGAACACAAAAATTTTTTTATATAACGCAAAAGAAGGATTTTTAAACGATTTTGTATATTTTTATTAATTTAGTGCGATAATAATAGACAAGTGCCTCGCAAATTATTAATAAAAAAGTAAGTTAGATAAAAAGGGAATTTAAAATGTTTTCAAATCTCGTTTCTTTAATAAATAAATCTGTTTCATCCGCATTTTTTACTCCCCAAATCACGCAAACAAGCAATAATCCTTTTGCCTCGTCCAACGGCAATAATCCTTTTGTCAATGTAAATTTCGGCAATTCAACTTATGCCAAAAATCAGCCCGTGTCGGGCGGATACTTTGCGGGGTATCATAACGGAGTTCCAAACATTGTCGGAAGAAAACTTTTTATCGAGGCATAAGCTTTTTAAAATCAGTTAAAAACTCCCGGAGATGGATTCGAACCACCGTAAGCAGATCCAGAGTCTGCTGTCCTGCCGCTAGACGATCCGGGAATATGGTTCAATAATATAATAAAATTTTTTTTAATGCAAGAAAAAGCCCGCTTTTAAAATTAAAGCGGGGCTATGAAAAGATTATAAAACTTTTTTAAAGGCTTTTTATTTCATCCATGGAAAGACTTGTTATATCGAGTTTGCCTTCTTTGGAATTATCTGCCTGTTCTCTTGTATAGATTCCGCCTTTATGTTTTAGATATTCGGCATATTTTGCGGCTTTTTCGTATAACGCACGGTGCTTGCCGTCAACTCCGTCCATTTCCATTCTGAATTTTTTAACATCTGCCGCATTATAGCCGACATCGTCCTGAATTGCCCTGTGATAGTTTTCTTCAAAGTTGCGCTCAAGTCTTGTTTGATAATCAAGCTTAGCTTCGGGACAATCCCTGCCGCCCGTATGATAATCAATGGATTCGCCACGTCCGAGCATATCGGTAGATTGAATAAAAGAGTTTTTAGCATAATCGGTTTCGGCAAATCTGGCTCTTATATATTTTTTGATATGCTCATGATCGTTGTTATCGTCTTTTAAAAGTTTCCAACCGTCTTTTTTGCCGTCTTGCTCCCTTAGCCTGAACACTCTCATAAGAGCGCCGACATGTTTTGATGATTTTGCTTTGTCTGACGCACACTGTAAAACGCCGTTTAAATCATGGTTATTTGTGCCTAAAATAAAATCGTCATCGCCGAGCCCGATGTTTTCTTTAATGAAGGAATAGTTCCCCCAGCCTGTCGGGTCATCTTGATGTTCATTAGCCGTTGATAAAACAACCATGCCTTTAAGGTTTTTTATCGTGTCTTTATTGTTCCAAAGGCTGAAATCGTCAGCGCCTGCGTCGCATTCATATATTAGCTTTTTCTGGTCAAAGTCCTTACCCTTAACTTCTCGAGCTGTTTCTTCAATAAAATTTGTAATTTTATTTCCCGCATTGAGGTGCTGTACGCTTGAACCTCTGTTATACATAAGTTTCGGGTTCATATAAGCCCAGCCTACATCAAATCTTATGCCGTCAAATTTATTTAAAAAGTGGGAAATTTTTGCTTTAAACAACTTATGAGCGGGACCGTCGTCACAATTTATTAATTCGTTATAATTTAACGCCGGCAGTGTCCAACCTGATTCGGCAAAGCCTGAATATGAATTTTGGTCTTTTTCAAATGCGTCCGGAAACACCTGAGATTCAACCCAAGAAAACCCGATATTGGCGTCGCCCATCATATCCATGCCAAGGTCATTAATTGTTTTTTTAGCGTCGTCTAAGGCTTTATGCCCTAAAAACTGTTTAAATTTGAAAAACTCTATATCATATTCATGCTCTTTTTTGAGCCTTTCGTATTCGGGTTGTTTTTGGGCTCTTATTTCGGGGTTTGAGTCGTACCCGACAAAGAAATCAGCTTTGCCGTTTCCCCAATCTTTAAGCCAGGGAAAAAGCGCAATCCTTGTATAGATATCATCGTAATCAACCGGTTCTTTTTGGGTTTTAAATGCTTCAAACTCTTTTCTTAGGGCTTTTAATTCTTTATTTGGAGAAGGCGTATTTTTAAAATTGTCAAACGCAGTTCTTAACTGTTCATTAACGCTGTAGTCCTCTTGGTTCTTCCAGCCTAACGTAGATTCAAAATCAATAAGATTTTCGCCCCTGTCATTTTTTTTATGCGCTTCAATAAGCTTATCAACATCTTCTTTTGAAAGAATATTGCCATATTCGGGCGTTGCAAGCTTGGTAAAATCAATTACATCTTCACCAACCGTAAGTGATGATCTGAAATAGGCACCCGGATAATGCTTGTCATTATATTCGCCTTTGTCCGTTAATTGCCCTATGGGCATAAATTTAATAGCGGTGGCGCCGCCGTATACTTTAGCCATTTCATAAAATCTTTTTGCTTCATCAGAGTTTACTTTGCCTATTCCGGTGTCCTTATCTTCGCTTGAAGGCAAAGACGGCGCATACAGCTTGACAACTCTCATTCCGTCTTTTTTTCCGTTTAATTCGTCAATTTCTTTCATTGTTTTAAGATAATCTTTCTCTTGTTTTGTAGAAAGAGCATTCCCAAAATTAGGGGATGTTATAAAACAATTTGCGGCGGAATTAATTTTCATGAAAAACCCTTCACAACACTTATATATTAGATAAAAACATGACGGGAAAACTTATTGCCATTAAATGTAATATTTATTTACATTCACCCTTGAAAATATTCAATTTTTTATAAAAATTCACAACTTTTTCATCGGTCATAACTTTTTTAGGGTGAAAATTATGCAAATAAAGCCCGTTTAAGTTTTTAATTCTGCTTAAAGCCACATAAGCCTGCCCTTTTTCAAAAATTTTAGAACAGTCTACAACAAGCTTATCTAAAGACATGCCTTGAGATTTATGAATTGTTATTCCGTATGCGAGCCTTAGCGGAAATTGCCTTCTTATCGCAACCAAAATGTCATTTTTATAAAATTCAAAATCATGCTTAATAACTTTGTAAGTTATTCCATTGTCAAAATTTACAAGGATGAAGTTATTGTCAATTTCTAAAACATTCCCGCAAGAACCGTTTATAAGCCCTTTGTCAAAATCAAGGTTAATAAGAAGCATAACCCTTGCGCCCGTTTTTAACAAAATATTTTTTTCTGCGCTGCATACTGAGTCTATTCTCTTTAAAATTCTGTCCTCTTCTTCGTTTTTTGGCTCATGGATTTCGTTTTCGCCCCTGCAAATGCCGTCAAAGGCGGGCATGACATATTCTTTTGAATCAATGCTTTGAAACTTTAAATTGTTATACTCTTCCGCTTCGGCGTTTGTTGCAAAGATGTGCAAAATATCCGACAGTTCATTTCCTTCTTTGCATTCTCTTTGTTTTAAAAGCTTTATATCATCGTTATCAAGTTTATTTATCCTCATATCGGACAGCGCTTTAATCAGGTTTTCTTCGTTTTGCCTGTAATTTTTTGTAAGCTCTACGGTATGAAAATCTAAATCTTTCCATAAGTTTGATTCAAAACAGTACTGATTTTCTGTTTTATCCTGCCTGTCCACCGGAGGAAGCTGAAAAAAATCTCCTATCGCAATAACTCTTATGCCTCCGAAAGGTTCATCCGTATTTCTGACTTTTCTTAAAACGGAATCAATATATTCAAATGCGTTGATATCAAGCATTGAAATCTCGTCAATTGCGAGTATTTTGCATTTTAATATCTGATTTTTAGCAAAAGATTTTTTTAAAATTTTTTCCACTGTTTTTTCAACCGGATTTTTGCAAATTCCAACCCCCGCCCAAGAGTGAATTGTTTGCCCTCTGACGTTAACTGCGGCGATTCCCGTTGTGCTTGTTACGACAAGTTCTTTAATTTTTTCTTTTAGTTTGTTTAAAATATAGCTTTTGCCGGTGCCCGCATGCCCTGTTATAAAAACGTTTTTTCCGTTATTTATTAAATAAAAAATCTTTCTTAAGTTCTCATCTTCATCTTCGTTTATTTCAATTTTTGGGGGCTCTTGTTTAAGTTTTTTGACGGTCTTATCGGCTAAAACCAAAACGGGGCGTCCAAAGCCAACTTTTTTAACAGATAAGCTCTTATCTTCAATCAGCTCGTCTATACAAAAAGTAAGGTCGCTCAGGGTTAAATGTTTAAAAAGCCCGAAGTATTCGGAATTTTTTGAAGCAAGATTATAATCGTTATCTTTTATGGATTTGCTTCCTTTTAAAATTTTCGCAATGCCGTTTTTGCCATACTGACCGTTAAAATTTTCAATACAGGATATAATTATGTTTTTTAATTTAAGATTTTCTCCCAATTTGTCCGCATTTTTATTTTCGAAATCTTTAAAAGGGCTGTTTGCTTTGTTTTGGGTTTGAAACTCCGCTTGATATTTGTCATTGCTTTTTATATCCGCATTTTTTATGTTTAATTGTTCTATATTATAAATTTCATAATCTAACATTTGATTTTGCGAAACACATCTTGAAAATTTTAACGGAAGGGCAGAGGGTTTTATTTCTTCTTTTTTTATATATTTTGAAGATTGCCAGACAGAACATGAAAAATTGTTTTTTATTTTATAACATTCCAAAATACATTGGGTTATAGGGCTCGGATAATTTTCGCCCGTAACTTTTCTGTGCAAAGGAGTTATTTCAGGCAATAATTCCTGACAAATTTCAAGCAATTCTTGAAAATCGACCTCTTTAGACAATAAAAAATTTAAAAATTCATCAGTTTTTTCAAAATTAAACATCGCTATTCCGCAATCTTAATATTGATTATATATCAAGTTGTTTAATAACAAAAATTCTAAAAACTTTTAAGTTTATAATTTTTAAAATTTTAGTTCAACTCGGCATTTATTTCGGTTTTTTATATAAAAAACCGAACCGCTTTCTAAAAATTTATAATTTTAAAAAAGTTTTCCTATATTATAAATAAGAAAGGCGACAAACCACGCTATAGAACACTGAACCAAAATTATAAACGTTGCCCATCTTCTCCCCAATTCTCTTCTGACTGTTGCAATTGATGCAACACAGGGGGTGTATAAAAGAGAAAAAACAAGAAAAACAAACGCCGTTAATTTTGTAAACATTAAAGGGATTTTATCCGCATCTCCCCCGTTTAACACCGCAAGAGTTGACACAACGCTTTCTTTTGCAATAAAACCGGTTATAAAAGCCGTTGATATTCTCCAATCATCAATTCCCAAAGGTTTAAAAACGGGCGATATGAAATTTCCTATGCCGGCAAGCAAACTGTTAGTCGAATCGGTAACAAGGTTTAATCTTGAATCAAAATTTTGTAAAAACCATATTGCAATAACGGCTAAAAATATAATTGTAAACGCTTTTGTTAAAAAGTCTTTCGCTTTTGAATAAATTAACCTTGCAACATTTTTTACTCCGGGCATTCTATAATTCGGAAGTTCCATAACAAAGGGAATCGGAGCCCCTTTAAAAAAGATTGGTTTTAAAAAACATATAAAAATTATCCCCGTTATAATTCCTATTAAATATAGCCCGATAATTACAGGGACACGATACCGATTAAAAAATGCCGCCGTGAAAAGCGCATAGATAGGAAGCTTTGCCGAACAGCTCATAAAAGGAGTTAAAATGATTGTCATTCTTCTGTCACGCTCGGAAGGCAGGGTTCTTGTTGCCATAATTGCAGGGACGCTGCACCCGAAGCCCATTAACATAGGAACAAAGCTTCGCCCCGACAGCCCTATTTTTCTTAAAAGTTTATCCATAATAAACGCTATGCGCGCCATATAGCCCGAATCTTCAAGAATGGATAAAAAGAAAAATAAAACAACAATTATGGGCAAAAAGCTTAAAACGGAGCCAACACCTGCAAAAACCCCATTTATAATTAAAGAATGCACCACGGGGTTTATGCCGTATGAAATAAGAAACGAATCTGTTATAAGCGTTAAGTTTTCTATTCCTATATTAATAATATCGGATAAAAAAGACCCCAAGGGTCCGAAGGTTAAATAAAAAATAAACGCCATAATAATCAAAAATGAAGGAAGCGCCGTATATTTGCCCGTTAAAATTTTATCTGCCGTAACGGTTATTCTGTGTCCGATTGCTTCTTTAGGTTTTTTCACAAATACGGAACACAGATTTTCTATTGCGCTAAATCTCATATCCGCAAGAGCTGCTTCTCTGTCTAACCCTCTGTCTGCTTCCATTTCGGATATTATATTTTTACAAATTTCATTTTCGTTATCATCTAAAAAAAGAATATCCGAAATTAAGGGGTCGCCTTCGGTTAATTTTGTTGCGGCAAAACGCACCGATATCCCCGCATTTATTGCATGGTCCTCAATTAAATGGGCAATTGAGTGAATACATCTGTGCACGGCTTGAGTTTTGGGATTATGGGGGTTGCAATAGTCCGTACGCAATGGTTTTTGCCTGTACCTTGCAACATTTATCGCATGCTCAGTTAATTCTTCAATTCCTTCATTTTTTAGTGCCGATATAGGAATAACAGGAACCCCGAGCGTAGCTTCAAGCCCGTTTATATCTATGTTTCCGCCCGATTGCGTTACTTCATCCATCATATTAAGAGCAATTACCATAGGAATGTCAAGCTCAATTAATTGGGTTGTTAAATATAAATTTCTTTCAATATTTGCCGCATCCACAATGTTTATAATTCCATCCGGCTTTTCATTTAAAATATAATTCCTTGTAACAATTTCTTCCCTTGAATAGGGAGAGAGAGAATAAATTCCCGGCAAATCAGTTATTGTAACGTCTTTTTGACCTTTTATAACCCCGTCCGTCCTCTCAACCGTAACCCCGGGGAAGTTTCCCACATGCCGGTTAGACCCCGTTAAACGGTTAAACAAGGTTGTTTTGCCACAATTTTGATTTCCCGCAAGCGCAAAATTTATTGCCCCCTTTTTGGGATTTTTGCGTATTTTTAAAGGCTCAATGGGCGTTTCGCCGATTTTTGAGTGTTCTATAACATTAAAATGGACATTTTGTCTGATGTTTCTGTGTGCGTTATGAATATTTTCGATTTCAATTCTTGCGGCGTCCTCTTTCCTGATTGTTAATTCATACCCTCTTACTCTTATTTCAAGAGGATTCCCCATAGGAGCGGTTTTAATAAGAGTGATTTCAACCCCGGGGGTCAGCCCCATATCGAGAATATGCCGCCTGAGCGCTTTATCCGCACAATTAATTGACTTTATAACTGCGTCTTTGCCGATTTGTAATTTATCCAATGTGTACATAGCAATAAAGCTATTTTAACATAAAAATAAATTAGGCTTTCTAAGTTTCTGTTTGCAAAAAAGCTGCTTGTAACACAATTTTTATTTTTTGTGTATTATTTTTTAAGAAACTTTTCGGAAAATTTTATATGAGCACAAAAGAGCTAACCTCGGGCAACCCGCTAAAATTAATAATTTTATTTATGATTCCTATCTTTATAGGAAATTTATTTCAACAGTTCTACAGTTTTATGGATGCATTAATTGTCGGAAGGACAATCGGTTTAAATGCGCTTGCTTCCGTTGGCGCCTCATCCCCTATGATTTTTCTTGTTATAAGTTTTATTTTTGCCTCAACACAAGGGTTTAGCGTTGTTACTGCACAAAAATTTGGCGCAAGGGATTATGAGGGGGTAAGAAAATCAGTTTGCACATCTTTTATGCTTTCTTTTATTTTAATAGCCGTTATGACAGCTATTTCAGCCCCTTTTAGCAAACAAATGCTTCTTTTTTTAAACACGCCTCAAGATATTTTAGCCCAAGCAAACGACTATCTTTTTATTATGTTTATAGGAATTTTTGCAACGGTTTTTTATAACCTCTCTTCTAACATAATAAGAGCGTTGGGGGACAGCAAAACCCCTCTTTATTTTTTGATTTTTGCCTCAATTTTAAACATAGTTCTTGATTTAATTCTTATTTTAAAATTTAATATGGGAATAAAAGGTGCCGCTTTGGCAACTGTTATTTCTCAAGGTGTTTCAACTGTTTTATGCGTATTTTTTATGTTTTCAAAATTTCCTGTTCTAAAACTTAAAAAAAAGGACTGGAAATTAGACTTTGATTTTATTTTTGAACACCTTAGAATAGGCATTCCAATGGGGTTTCAAATGTCTGTATTGACAATCGGCATTATTGCGGTTCAATATGTTCTAAACGGTTTCGGCTCAACCGCAGTCGCCGCATTTACAACAGGCATGAGGGTAGACCAGTTGTTTTCTCAAAGTCTGCTTGCTTTAGGCACTGCGGTTGCAACCTTTACCGCTCAAAATTTCGGGGCAAACAAAATGAGCAGAATAAGACATGGGGCAAGGAGCGCAGTTTTAATTGCTTTTATTTTAAGCGGTGTTATAGCAATTATTTTAACCCTGTTCGGAAGAAACCTTGTTAATATGTTTATGGATGTTCCTAATGAAGACGTTATTAAATTAACTCTTCTTCAACTGAGAATTGTCGCAATTTTCTTTTTCTTTCTGGGAATTTTGTTTATTTACAGAAATGTTCTTCAGGGAATGGGAAATGTCATGGCGCCTTTGTTATCGGGGGTGGCAGAACTTATAATGAGAACAATTGCCGCTTTTGTACTGGGGCGTTATATGGGATATTTGGGCATTTGTCTTGCGGGTCCCGCCGCATGGATTGCCGCAGCAATAGTGTTATATGCGGGGTATAAAATAAAATTTGTTTCTTTTAAAAACAAGAATTTTTACCCTAAATATAAATAAAAAAATAATTAAGTGCGGTATATACGGCTAAAAATGTTTTATGATAAAATAAAAACGATGTATTAAAAGGAGCTTTTTTATGTGGGAACAAGATTTTAACATTCGGGACGTAAAAGAAATTTTATGCAAGTCGCACATTTATTTCGGGTGCGGCGCAATTAAAAAAATTGATGAAATTATTTTAAATTTGAAAGAAAAAGGGATTAACAAGTTAATGGTTATATCCGGAAAAGGCGCATATAAAATAACCGGAGCTTGGGATTATGTCGAAGCGGCTCTTAAAAATAACGGGGTTCAATATATTAACTATGCAAAATGTTCGCCTAACCCCACAACAACGCAGATTGAAGAAGCTAAAAAAGAAGCTCTTGATTTCGGGGCGCAAGCCGTAATAGGCATAGGAGGAGGCTCCGCAATTGATACGGCAAAATCCGTTGCAATACTTATTGAAAACCCGAATAACACGGCGGATGAACTTTATGAGTTTAAATTTATACCTAAAAAAGCGGCTCCGATTGTCGCAATTAATTTGACTCACGGAACGGGCACTGAAGCAAACAGATTCGCTGTTGCCACGGTGGTTTCCAAAGATTATAAACCGGCAATCGCATACGATTGTATTTATCCTGTATATTCAATTGATGACCCCGATTTAACGGTTAAATTATCACAAAACCAAACAAGATATGTTTCAATTGACGCCATAAATCATGTTATAGAAGCGGCAACATCAAAAGTCGCTTCTCCTTATACCGTAACTTTAGCTAAAGAAACAGTTGAGCTTGTTGCAAAATATCTTCCTTTGGCAATTAAAAATCCTGATGATAAAGAGGCAAGATATTATCTTTTATACGCTTCTTTAATCGGCGGTATATGCTTTGATAACGGGCTTCTTCACTATACCCATGCGCTTGAACATCCTTTAAGCGCCGTAAAGCATGAATTGTCCCACGGGCTCGGGCTTGCAATTTTATTACCTGCCGTTATTAAAAATATTTACCCCGCCAAACCGCATATTTTGGCTCACATTTTATCGCCTGTAGTAAAAGGGCTTGCAGGTTCAAAAGATGAAGCCCAAAAAGCGGGGGACGGGGTTTATGAATGGCTCAAATCGGTTGGAGTTCCGCAAAAACTCTCCGATGAAGGTTTTAATGAAGACGACTGTTCAAAATTGACAAAACTTGCATTTACAACCCCTTCTTTAGGCGGATTACTTGAAATTGCGCCGACAAAGGCAGATGAAAAATGCGTTTTTGAAATTTATAAAAGTTCGCTTTAATCCTATTATAAACTCTGGCTCGCCTTTAAGGGGAATAATACCCCCCTTGGGCGTAACCTGTAAAGCGAACGACGTGTGAAGCGGAATAATCGCTTTATAAAAG
>CAYUWO010000014.1:0-2300 GCA_964448535.1 uncultured Gammaproteobacteria bacterium
ATTGAATTGTTACGGAAATTGAAAAATGATGAAAATATGTATGTAAAAAATCAACTTTTATGATAAACTCTTTTGAGTAGATAAGTAAATAGGTGTGCTATGATTTCAGTAAACGATTTAAAAACGGGTCTTACCTTGGAATTAGACAACGGCTTATGGTCGGTTGTAGAGTTTTTACACGTAAAGCCCGGCAAAGGAGCCGCTTTTGTCCGTTCAAAGTTGAAAAATGTTGAAACAGGACAAGTTGTTGAAAAAACTTTCAGAGCGGGCGAAAAAGTTTCTAAGGCTATATTGGACAGACGTGAGATGCAATATCTGTACAAAGAAGGAAATGACTTTGTTATGATGGATTTAGAATCTTACGAGCAGCTCCCCGTTCCTGCCGATACCATAGGGGAGGGCATTAAATATTTAAAAGAAAATATGAATGTTCAAATTCTTATGCATGGCGGCAAAATCATAGGTATTGACCTTCCTAATTTTGTAGAGTTGGAAGTTATCGACACTCCTCCTGCCGAAAAAGGCAACACGGCGCAAGGTGGCTCAAAACCCGCAACACTTGAAGGCGGAGCTATTGTTAATGTCCCCTTCTTTATTCAGGTGGGCGACAAATTAAGAATTGACACGAGAACAAACGAATACTTAGATAGGGTTTAATAATATGAACTTTGAAATTGAATATATAGAGAAACTTGCCAATTTGGCCGATGAGAAACAATTGTCCGAAATTACCGTTGAGGACGGAGATAAGGCAATTATAATCAAAAGAGCTTTCAGCTCTAATGTTCAGCCCGTTATCTCTTCTTCCGCTCCCGTTGCGCAGACACAGGACACAAACAGTATCTCTGCCCAAAATGCTCCGGCTGCTGACCGCCCTAAGGGCATGGCGATTACTTCTCCTATGGTTGGTGCTTTCTATGCCGCTCCAAGTCCGGGCGCAAAACCTTTTGTTAAAGTCGGCGACACGGTTGCAGCAGGGCAAGTTGTGTGCATTGTGGAAGCTATGAAGCTTATGAACGAAATAGAATCTGAGGTTTCCGGCAAAGTTACGCAAATTTGCGTTGAGGACGGGCAGTCCGTTGAATATGGGCAAGTTTTAATGTATGTTGAATAAGTGCGCTTGTTTGTTTTTAGGATAGGAATATGATTGAAAAAGTATTAATTGCAAACAGGGGAGAAATAGCCCTTAGGATTATAAGAGCATGTAAGGAACTCGGAATAGCAACCGTTGCTGTTTATTCTCAGGCGGACTCAGACAGCCTTCATGTTTCCTTGGCGGATGAAGCATACTGTATAGGGCCTCACCAAAGCGCAAAAAGTTATCTGTCAATTCCCGCCATAATTAGCGTAGCACTAACGTCGGGTGCCGATGCGATTCACCCCGGATACGGCTTTATGTCTGAAAGAGCCGATTTTGTTGATATATGCGATGAACACCATATTAAATTTATCGGTCCTTCTGCTGCGGCTATGCGGGCAATGGGAGATAAGGCAAGCGCAAGAAAGACAATGGTTGAATCGGGCGTGCCTGTTACCCCCGGAACCGGACTTATAAATGATGTTAACGAAATCAGAGAGTTTGCAAAAGAAGCCGGTTATCCCGTTATCATTAAAGCAACCGCAGGAGGTGGGGGCAAGGGTATGAGAATTGTTACAAAAGAAGAAGAGCTTGAAGATGCGTTTAACCTCTGCCGTCAGGAAGCTCAAAACTCTTTTGCAAACCCTGAAGTGTACTGTGAAAAATACTTGATTAATCCAAGACATATTGAAGTTCAAATTTTAGCGGACAGTTACGGTAATGTTATCCATTTGGGGGAAAGAGACTGCTCGATTCAAAGGCGCCATCAAAAACTTCTTGAAGAAGCTCCAAGCCCTGCGATTACTGAAGATATCAGGCAAAAAATGGGAGAAGCCGCAATTAACGCCGCAAGAACAATTCATTATGAAGGAGCGGGCACGCTTGAGTTTTTGCTTGATGAGTCAGACCCTAACAATAAAAAATGGTATTTTATGGAAATGAACACAAGAGTTCAGGTTGAACATTGTGTTTCCGAGATGATATCCGGAGTAGACATTGTTAAAGAGCAGATAAGAGTTGCGTCAGGTCAAAGGCTGTCGGTTACTCAAGAAGATATTTGTTTAAGAGGTCATGCTATTGAATGCAGAATTAATGCGGAGGACCCCGCACGAGATTTTATGCCTTTTGCGGGTAAAATTGAAGGGTATATTGCTCCGGGCGGGTTCGGAGTCCGTATAGATTCTCATGCCTATACGGGGTATAAAATTCCCCCTTTAACTTT
>CAYUWO010000014.1:2310-23327 GCA_964448535.1 uncultured Gammaproteobacteria bacterium
ACGATTCTATGGTCGGAAAACTTATCTGTTGGGGCGCAAACAGAGAGGATGCGAGAAAAAGAGCCCTAAGGGCGCTTGATGAATATATAATTACCGGCATTAAAACCACAATCCCCTTTCACAAAGCGATTTTAAACAATGACGTGTTTATTTCGGGAAACTTTGATACAAGTTTCATTGAAAAGCATTTTTCAAAAGACAAACTTGAAAATTAAATTATAAAAAATTAAGCTTAAAATACTAAAAACTCCCTCTTAACAGGGAGTTTTTTAATCAAAATATTTACATGTGCGCTCAACCGTATTATCTCTGGCTTCTTTCCATTCGTCCTCTTGGCTTCTTATAACTTCAAGGCGGGTTTCAATTTGTTCTTGCTGCAAGTCAAAGTCTTCTTCGACTTTTTCCATTTGGTTTCTAATGTTATCGATAATTACTTGATATTCGTTTTCCGCAGATTCAACATCTGCCATCATCTGTTTGTATTCTTCAGATGAGGCATTCTCTGAAATTTGATCCCTTATGGCTTGAGTTTCGTATGACATCTTAGAAGAAATCTGCGCAATTTTGGCAGCCCCTTCGTTATACTTCAACTGCCTTTCGGAACTAAGATTCATAAGGCGTAGTTCAAGATAGTTACGCAAAGCGACATTTGTTTCTATTACTGATTGTTCGGTTGCTAAGCCCACTTTTTGTAATCCCTTAATTTACCTCTGTAATATATATTTGTATATATATAAAGGATATATTGATTATAAAATTTCTCATGTTTCCCCATTTTGAAACATTTCTTTACAATAGTAAAAATTTTTTATGCAATAATTAACTTATGTTACTTGCAATAGACATAGGAAACACAAATACAACCATCGGGCTGTTTAATAAAAATGAGCTTTTTAGGGTTTTTGCAATAGCTTCTGACAATATTAAGACATCAGATGAATACGGAATTATAATTTCTTCTTTATTTAACGCAAGCGGAAAAACCGAAATCAATTCTTGTATTATATCTTCGGTTGTGCCTACTTTAGGCGAAACAATCAAAAATGCCGTTATCAATTATCTAAATATTAAAGTTTATATGGTTTCTCATAAATCAAAACTCCCTGTTAATATTAAAATAGACGAGCCTCAGGAAGCCGGAGCAGACAGGCTTGCTAACGCTTCGGCAGCCGCAGTTTTATATAAATTGCCCGTAATTGTTATTGATATCGGAACCGCAACAACATTTGATATAGTTGATGAAAATAAAAATTTTATAGGGGGGATAATTGCCCCGGGCCCTTTGATACAAGCAAAATCCTTAAGTCAGTTTACAACAAAACTCCCGAAATTAAAAATTGAAGAACCAAAAAATATAATCGGAAAAAACACAATCGACGCTATGTTAAGCGGAATTGTAGGCGGGCATAAGAGAATGATTGAAGGGATGGTATCGGCTTGCGAAAAAGAGCTTGGCAAAAAGGCAACATTGGTTGCTACGGGAGGGTTTTCAAAAATTTTATTTGATAACATGTCGCGCCCGTTTGATTATCTGAACAAAAATCTGACACTTGAAGGCTTAAAAATTATTTTTGAAATGAACAGAAGGTAGAGTATGACAGAAAAAATTATTTTAAAAGTACAAAAATTGGCTCACTGCTCAAAAATTCCGGAATACAAAACAGAAGGCGCCGCAGGAATGGATTTAGCAGCGTCAAATGAAAAAGACATTGTTTTAAAGCCCCTTGAAAGATTCCTTGTGCCGACCGGTATAAAAATTGAACTTCCTAAAAACTACGAGGCTCAAATCCGCCCAAGAAGCGGGCTGTCAATTAAACATGGCATAAGCCTTATTAACTGCGTCGGAACAATTGATGAAGATTACAGGGGCGAAATTAAAGTCGGGGTTGTTAACCTTTCAAACGATGTTTATTCAATCAAAAGAGGGGACAGAATTGCACAGATGATTATTTCAAAAGTTACAAAGGCAGAAATTGAACTTGTTGAAGAACTCTCTGAAACCGAGCGTGCAGAAGGCGGCTTTGGCTCAACCGGAAAGGCGTAAACATTGATAATTTTAAAAAAAATCTCAAAACTATTGCAATCAAACTTTCTTTGTGGTTTCATAATGTTACGAGGATAAAAACAATATAGAAAGACAGTTAAAAGTGGTTAAAATCAGACTTAAAAGACTTGGTTATAAGCAAAATCCAACATACAGAATTGTTGTAATTGATTCACGCTCAAAAAGAGAGGGCGCACCGATTCAGGAATTGGGACATTACAATCCTAAAACCAAAGAAATGAAATTAGACAAACAAAGCGCCCAAGATTGGATTCAAAAGGGCGCCCAAGCTAGCGAAACCGTAAAATATTTAATTAAAAATTGCGATGAAAACGGCGCTTTAATTTATAACAAAAAAGCCGAACAAAAGTTATCAAAGAAGGCTCAAGCTAAATTAGAAGAGCAAAAACAAAAAGAAGCCGAAGCTGCTGCCAAGGCCGAAAAAGAGGCTGAAGCTTCCAAATCGGAAGAGGTTCAAGCTTAGAAAGTTTAAAAAGAACACTTTATTGAACCTCAACTGAGGTTCATTTTTTTACAAATATTGTCATAAAATTTCAAATTCCGTTAAATTGCCCCGCCAATGTGGCATAATACATAATATGGTGTAAATTCGCTCGTGTAATATTTACTATATTTGTAAAGTGTGTTATCATGTAAAAAAATGAATGTGTAAGGGATGTTATGAAGTTTTTGAAATCTAAAAAGAAGGCGCAGAGTTTGATAGAATATGCTCTTATTTTGGCGATGGTCGCAGTTGTTGCAATTGCCGCCCTGCAGTTATTGGGAAATAACTTGGGCGCTGCGCTAAAAAACGCATCTGATACAGTCGGGTCGGGCGCCACGACCGCCGGCAAAAACGCTTGTGAAGCCATGGGAGAATTTACTTGGGATGAAGCCACCAAAACTTGTAAATATAATGGCGACCAATAATAAAACAAAAAATATAAAGAAATATTAAAGCCTCCAACCGGAGGCTTTAATTATATTTCAACTGCGTTTTTAAATTTATTAAAGTCATTAATTGTGTCAATCCCCGTTGGGTTTAAATCCGTTAGGATAACTTTTATTTTCATGCCGTTATATAAAGCTCTTAATTGCTCCAACGATTCTGTCAATTCGATATCTGCGGGTTCATACGATGTCATTTTTAACAAAGATTCTCTTTTATATCCGTACATGCCTATATGAGCATAATAATTGCTATAACCTTCATTTCTTTTATAAGGAATCGGAAACCTTGAAAAATAGAGAGCATGGAAATTTTTATCAAAAACACATTTAACGCAATTTGGGCTTTCTATTTGCTCTTTGTCGGTTATTTTCCTGACTAAAGTAGAAATATCCGCATCGGTATTTTGAATAGCGTCAAATGCGCAATCAATCACCTCGGGAGTAATTTGAGGCTCATCCCCCTGAACATTTACAATATATTTAAATTCAGGATGTCTTTTTGCTACTTCCGCAATACGGTCCGAACCCGATTTGTGGCATTTTGAGGTCAATTCAACCCTTGCGCCAAACTCTTGCGCACAGGAAAAAATCTCTTCGCTATCTGTTGCAATTATCACATCATCGGCAAGCTTTGACTCAAGCGCACTTTCATAAACCCACCTTATAATCGGCTTTCCTTTTGCAGTAAGCAAAAGTTTATTTTTTAATCTGGTTGACCCGAGCCTTGCGGGAATTATGATTGCAGATTCGTCTTTTTTTACCATTAATAATACCTTTCGCCAAGTTCAATAACTTTCTGTTCCGCTTTTTTAGCAAGTTCAGAATCGTTATTTTCAGCCCCCAAATATTTTTCGTACATATAAAGAGCTTCTTTTTGCTTATCTGTTTTTTCCAACGCCTCCGCCAAATTGTAATAAGCGTCCGTAAAATTTCTGTCTAAACTAACCGTTTTTTTGAAATCTGAAACGGCACCGTCGTAATCTTTTAAATCGAACTTGGTAAGCCCTCTGTAATAATAAAGTTTGGGGTCGTTCGGATAAGATTGCAGCGCAGCGCTTAATTGTCTTAGAGCACTCGAATAGTCCTTCTTTTCGTATGAGGCATAGGCTGAATCTATATTTTTCCCGATTTCTTTTTGTTCAATGTAAGAGAGCATTTGTTTAGCTTTTGCGTTAGAATTATTTTTTTGAAGAGATTTTTTAAATGCCTCTTTGGCGCTTTTTAAACTGTTTGCCTCGATGTAGGCAATCCCGAGAGCATAGTAAGTTTCAGAATTATCAGGGTTAAGCTCAATTGATTTTTTATAATTCGCAACCGAATTTTTATAATCTCCAAGCTGTCTGTAGCAGGTGCCTATAGCTTCGTAAACGGAGGCGGTTTTCGGCTCAATTTGATTATATACGGAAATTGCCTTTTTATATTCCCCCTCATTTAGGTATGAAAGAGCAAGATTATACTTTTCATCCGAATTTTCGGAATTTAAAGAAGAATAGATATTTAAAATTTCATCGTTTTTAGGAAAAAGCTTGTACCCCTTTTTTATAATATCGTCAGCCTTTGAGTTTTGACCGGATAATCCGTAGAGCTTATATAGCTCGATATACGGAATTTCTGATTTAGAATTTAGCGAAAGGGATTTTTCAAAAAACTTGACGGCGTCATTCGTGTTCCCCAATTTATTTGCAAAATATCCGAGATTGTTATATCCCTCGAAATTTATTTTATAGTTGGGCTCTATAGGATAAAAAAGATTTATAATTTTTTCTAAAGGAAGTTTTTCTTTAAGAAGGTTATAAAGCCCGTATTGCGCTTGAAGCGAATCGGGATACATTGCAAGAACAACTTGAAAATCTTTAATAGATTTAGATTCTTCGCTTAAGGCGCCGTAGCTTTTTGCTCTTGCAATTCTTATTTGAGATTCATAAGGGTTTTCTTCAATAATTTCGGAGAATATCTCATTTGCAATTGTAAACTCGTTAATTTCAAAAAGTAAATTGCCGAGGTGATATCTGACAAAAATATCTTCAGGGTTAATCATTAAGGATTTTTTTAAGAGTTTGTATGTTTCTCCGTATTTTCCGAGTTTTTGATACGCAAGCCCTAAAATTGCATAGTTATTTTCATCATCCGGATTTTTTTGGACAAGGTCGGCAAATATTGAAATTATCTCGTTGATAATTCCCGATGAATTTGTTTTTTCGATTACATCTTCAAAATAATAAAGTGCTTCGTCTGATTTGCCGGATTTCAAAAGACTATGGGCATATTTATACTTGGCGTTTAAGTTTTCGGGGTTAATTTCAACCGCCTTTTTATAAAAAGCAAGCGCCACCTGCTCAGAATCTATTTTCTTTGCAATGTCGCCAAGATATTCATAACAAAGGTCGATTTCATATTCTTCAGACAATAAAACAGAAAATTCGTATGCGCTTGCAAAAAGCTTGTTTTCAAGATAAAGATTTTTAGCGGTTTCAAGCCTGTTTTCCGAGCTTGAATCAAAATTTGCTTTTTCTAAAACCGTTTTTAAATTGCTGTAAGCTTCCTTGTATTCAAGAGAATTTGTATCATAACGCAAAAAATATAAAGCAGAGCGCAGATAATCGGCGGCTTCGTCATAATTTTTAGCACGATTTGCCTTTTTATAATCTTTAAAAAGCAATTTAATGTATGCTGTAATTGCAGCTTCATTAGGGCTTGAAATAACCGTTTTTTCAGCCTCAACGGTTTTGGACGAGGGAACGGCAAAAACCGAATTTTGAACACACGACAAAAAAGCGCAAGATAAGCAAAGCGCCGTTATAATTTTAACCTTACTCCGTTGTCTGTTAAACAGGTTCATAATTAATAATTTTAATACAAAACGCAATGTTTTGGGAAATTATATAACGATTCTTAACATACAAATAAAAGCTCTCTTAATAGAGAGCTTTTATTTTGTACAAGACTAATGAAAACTATTCTAAGAAGTCATCTTCATCATCGTTTTGAGTTTCGGTGTCCTCAATTTGAAGCCTTGCAGCAGCTGCTACTACGGTTGAAGATGTGTCAGCGAGGTTGTTTTGAACAGGTGCTGCGTTGCTTGTTCCTTCGGAATGACGAGGAATTCTGGATAAGTTCGAAACTCTTTCCGCTTCATCTGCGTCAACATCAGGAATAACAACTCCTTGATTTACATCAGGATCAACAGGGTTTGGAACAGTTTCAGTTTCGATATGTTTTTCGTATACAGTTGTTGTTCCTGTTTCGGTTTCGGTTCTTGCGTCATTTGTTACGACTGTATCGGTAAATGTTTTGGGTTGTCCGACTTGTTCGGTTGTTTTGTCGGTTTTTGAAGAAGTTTTACCGTAAACAAGGACAAAACCGTTTTGTTCTTTATCATTAAGGGTTACAACATGCTGACCGTCTCTTTGTTTTGTTGTTTGTTCGTAATCTTGATATGTTGTAGTTGTTTTTGTCGTTGTTTCGGTATCTTTATAGGTTTTTGTCGTTGTTTCTTCGTAAGTAACTTCATCAGTAACTTCATATTCATTTATCGTTTCAGAACCGTTGTTTTTGCTGCCTACCTGTTTTTTGGCAACTTGTTCTCTGCCGAGTTCCTTGCCACGGGATGTTTTTGAATCCACTAATTCAGAGTTTTTAACGGTTTCGCCTTCAACAGTAACATCGTATTGGTCGCCGACAGCCTCTTTATCAGAGGTTTCAGTTGTAGAACCGTAGTTCCCGCCGGTGTATCCGACTTTTCCGGTGCTATCGTATGTTGTTGAAGTGTCAAGGTTAAACCCGCCGTCTGTCCTGACTTCGATATAACCTTTGGAATCCATGCTGACGCCTGCTTCGGCAAGACCGGAAACGTTATCCGTTTCGGTTGAAATTTTGGTTTCGCCGGCTAAGATTTCATTAGCGGTTATGTTTAACGTGTCAGACTTAATTTTAGAAATGGCCAATGTGCCGTCAGCGGCTCTAACTGTAACATTTTTGCCTTTAAGAACTTCGGAGCCTTTTGAGGTATTAACGTCAGCGTTAACATCAAGCCCGTTTTTAGCATTATTTACGCCGGTAACGGCAATGTTAATATCTTCATCAGCATTAACAGCCAATTTGTTGCCTTTGGTTGCAATAACCGAATCGCCTTTTGTTGTAACGGTTTTACCGGACAATGTCGTTTTCTTTCCACCGTTAATTGTGAAGCCGTCAGTTGTAAGTTTTGCTGCTGCAGCAACATTTGAAGTGTTACCCGCTTTAACGGAAACATTTGTTAATGACATATTTGTTGTGCTTGCCAAGTCTATGTCATTACCGGCAACAAAATCAACATTTTTTGCAGAAACAACATTGGAGAGGTCGATATCTTTGCCGGCATCAATTGTAGCTTGTGAGTAGATAAATGCAGCACTTTCATCCGTTCCGACCAAACCGGTGTATCCTTCTTTGTTATTAATGTAGCCATTACCGGCTTTAAAGGTTTTACCTTTAACATTGCCTTTGGTTTTTAAAGTAAGTTTTCCGGAAGCGCCGACTTCTGAATTTGCAAAATCGCTGTCAAGTGCCATATCAAGGGCTTGTGAAATCGTTGTATCTCCGCCTTCTGCCGAAATATTCGATTTTTGAACACTGACTTTGCCTTCTTTGGAGTTAAGGTTGAGGTTTCCGTTGTGAGCCCACATAGTGGTTTTACGAGCCGTAGCTTTATCTTCGTCAAAGATTCTGACTTTTGAAGAATCTGTTGTTTTAAGCTCAATATTGTTTTTAGCATCTAATGAAATATTACCGCCATTAGCGTATGCAAACGAGTTGTCAACGGTAATTCCGCCTTTTGAAGCCTTAACGCTGATTCCGCCGTTTTCTGTAACAATGTGCGTTCCGTTTTGAATGGTTACATTACCCGTGCCGGATTCAAGAGAAACAGACTTTTGGTTAGAAGTTTTGTTGCTTCCGTATGCTTTCTTTTGAAGCTGTGAGTTATCCAAAGTTAAGTTGCCGTCTGTAACAATTGATAAGCCATCGGAATCTTTATCGTTAAAGGTTGCGTCATTTTTAATGGTTACATCGCCTTTTAAACCTAAGTTGTTGTATTGTAATAAAGAATTATCAATTGTTGTGTCTTTAGCAGCCAATGACGTATCGTTTACAACAATTGTCGAATCTTCAACTTTAAGATTATTCTTAGCATTTGCTTTTAATGTTTTTGCGTTGAGCAATGTTTTTGAGAAATTAACATCGGAACCTTCAACGGTAATGGTTCTGTCGTTTGAAGAGCCTGCGCCATGACCTACCGCCTGAATTTTTTCATATCCGTCAATATTAACTTTGCCTGCCGCTGCTATTTTAAGATCGCCGGCGGACGCAATAGCCGTGTTTTTGTAAAGCGGGCTGTCTGTCGGAAGGTCTTGAACCAAGTTTACATTGCCTTCTGAAGAAGAGATTGTAATGTTGCCTGCGCTTACGTTTTTAGCTGTATTTTTTGAAGAATCTGCGGTTCTTAATTGGGTGTTTTTAATGTTTATGTCTTTTTTAGCGGTAACGCTCATGTTGCCGTAACCGATATCTTTAGCACCATCGACAAGATCATTTGTGGTTTGAATATCAGATTTGTTAATATTAACCGAACCGTCTGAATGTATATTGATGTTGCCATCGGTGCCGGTCTGTGTGGCGTCATACTTAACTCCGCCGATTTCGGCATTAGCCCCGAGTAATTTTTTGGTATAGATAGTTGAATCGTTAATGTCAACAGAGCTGTTTTTAGCTTCCGCACTGTTGTATGCCAAGAAGTTGCCCGTTCTTATCGTAGAATCGGAAATTGAAACTCCGTATTCCTGATTTCCTGTTTTGGCGGCGCCTTTATTAATAGTAACGTTATCATCAATGTTGCCGGCAGAGGTGTAGTAGAAGTTAACGCCATCGCCCGTTACCAGCTTAACGTTAGATTTAACAAGTTTTCCGTTAGAAGCGTTAGGAACGCTGTCATAAGTTGTTGTAATCTGTGTCCCGTTAATATCAATTTTGTTGCCGACAAAGGCAAGACTTTTATTAGCAGTAATGTTAGAGCCCTCGGTAACAATGGAAGCGAGTTTTGAACCTGCAACATCACCCGTGATAAAGCCGTTACCGTCTACCATATTATCGTTGGCAACAAAATGAACGGTTTTATTGTAGCCTGCAATATCAAACAATCCGCCATTGCTTCCGGATGTTTTAACATCGCCGGCGTATGCTTTGAGCTCAGCTTCGGATAACTTGCTTAAATCTTTGGCACCTTTAATGTCATAAGTTGAAGCGGTGAAAGAGTTCAAGTTAACGGATGAGCCGTTTCCGAACAGAATACCCGAGGGGTTAATTAAGATAACTTTTGAAGTATTAACGCAAGAATCACAGCCGCTAGCCGAACTTGAGGTCATTTTGCCGTAAATATGCGATATGCCGCCTGACGACAAAACCCTGTTTAAAGCGGTTTGATTGTTGGCGGTAAATTCAAAGTTAACTTGTGCATCTTTACCGATGTTAAATGAGTTCCAGTCAAACTGACCGACTGTGCCTTTTCCGCCTTTAACGGCAACGTCCATTCTGCTGCCGTCTGTTCTGACATCGCCGTTAACGCCTTTGTTTAAATCAGGCAAAGCGTTTGTCGGAATATCCACGGCACAAGCGGCAAGCGAGCTCACCGGCATATATGCTGTAAAACTTAAAAGAGCTAAGAAAGAAGTAAGTTTCTCCCTGCTTATTCCCCTTGAATTACGATTTCCCATAGTTGTCCTTTCTAATGTATGTTCCTCAAATTTCATTCAACCAATAACTATATTTATATAACGAACTGAGATTTTAAAAATTTAACGTTTTTGCCACTGTTGTTAACATAATTTTACAATTGGCTTTTCCTTTGTCCGGAGAGTATTTCCAGACGCTCCGATAAATTTTTTTTACAGAAATGATTATATCACAACAAAAATTAAAAATTAATAAATTGATAAGACATGTTGCAAAAAAAAATTTAAGGAATTATTATTATTAAACACGAATAAATATCATTTATTTAGTTTATTGTGTAAAACTTCATGGACATATATTATTATTTGTAAGTATACGATAATCCTTCAAGAGGATAAGTATGAGAAGGAACTCAAACGTGAAAAGTAATAATATTTTTAAGAGTGTATTGCCATTAACCGCCATGTGCGTGGTAATAGCAGCTGCGCAAAATCCCGTTTTTGCTGATGCTTCGGCGACTTCAATGGGGTCTTCAATCGGTAACTTTGACTCGGGGGTTATTGACACTACGAACTTAATGCAATTCAAAGAGTACGAATTTAAAGCAAGTGAAGAAAGAAAAGACAAGCATAAAGATTCGGGCGAAATCATAATGAACAAGGAGCTTCAAAATCAAATTGACAGGCTCCCGAACAGAGAATCCAGCTTTGTTTTAAATTCCATAACATTTAAGGGCTATACCGCTTTTACCGAAGAAGAGCTCATGAATCTTATCTGCGACAAAGTCGGAACTAGAGTAACGGTCGGAGATTTGGTCGGCATAACCAACATGGTTACGGAATTTTATCAAAAACATGGGTATATCTCTTCCGTTGCATACCTCGCCCCCCAAAAAGTACAAGACGGCAACATTGTAATCAACATAATGGAGGGTAAATACGGGAATGTCGCAATTAACGGCAACAAATGGAACAGAACCTCTTACCTTAATAATGAGTTTCTAAAAGATAAATATATTGAACCGGGGAACCTTCTCAACGTTAACGACATCAGAGAGTCTTTAAAAGAACTTAACGCATCCGGATATATGAGCGGTTCCATATCTCTTGAAGATAACGAAGAAAGCGCGGAATTAACCGATTTACAACTTACCGTTAAAGACAGATTTCCTCTTGACTTTGATTTCAGGTGGGATGATATGGGCACAACCTCAACCGGTTTAAACAGGGCGATTTTCTTTGCCGGTTTATACAACTTAACCGGTTTTGGCGACCAGCTGTATTCGACCACAACCCTTGCCAGACATTCAATTGGCCAGGGCGTTATGTACAGTGTTCCTTTATCGAAAACTAAAGAAACCAAATTGAGTTTGGGATATTCATATTCAGGCGCAGATGTTGCGGGCGATATGTCGTTTTTGGAACTGGAATCAAAATCGCATAACTTCTTTGCAAACATTTCAAGAAGATTAATTAAAACAGATAACTATAAATTATACGGAGATATCGGCTTAGACATCAGAAACACTTCAACCGAATGGCTCGGCGGATATGATTTGTACGATTATAAAAGCAGAAAACTTAAAGCCAACTTATCTAACATAAAAGATGATTTTTACGGCAAATGGTTTGCAAATATCGGGACATCCGTCGGGCTGGATTGGTTTGACGCAACAAATCTCCTTGATTTTGGCTTAGGCACCGAAGGCGTTTATAAACATTCCGTTCCTTCAAACAAGGGGGTCAGCGTAAGTGGCAATATTGCAAGAATCCAAGTTTTGCCCTTAAGAAGCACGGGTATCTTCCAAGCAAGAGGACAATGGGCTTCCAGAGCGCTTTTGCCGTCGGATAAAATGAGCTTCGGGGGCATGTCCTCAATCAGAGGGTATGAAGAAAGCAGTATCATTAAAGACTACGGCGCTTCGGCTTCCGCAGAAATCAGGTTCCCTGTTCCTTTCTTAAGAATGATACTTCCCGAAAAACTTAAATTCGTTGACGACAGTATCAGGCTTGCCGGATTCTACGATGTAGGCTGGTTCGGCAACAGACACGCTTCAAATGATGGTCCTGATTATCTGATGTCGGTCGGCGGCGGTGCCATATTAAAACTTACACGGTATCTATCGGCAAACGTTTATATAGGCGTTCCGGTCGGCGACAGACCGGAGGGGGCGTCAAACTTAAGAGTTCACTTTATAGTTTCATCAAACATTTTGTAGTTTAAAGCCGCTTAATAAAGCGGCTTTAAATTTTAAAACGCAACAGTGTCATCAAGCATAAACTTAAAAAGCTGATACTCATCATCCGCCTTTTGGTCTTTATTTGCTTCATACCTTGCTTTTTCTTTTTCCATTCTCTCTTTTTCTTCGGGAATTTCCGTTTTTAATTCAATAAATTTTTTTCCTTCTTCCCTTTTGCCAAAATTTAATTTAAAGCCGTCTATAAGCCCGTAGTCCTCCTCCGGCTTATACATTCCAAAATTCATGGCAAAAACCTGTCCGGAAAATAAAATCAAAAAAGATATAATAAGTGTTTTTTTCATAATCTATATACTACCACATTTTTTATTTAATAGCGAATAAAAAAAGGGAACACAGAAAGAAGCAATGTGTTCCCTAATGCATGCATTGATTTTGGCGCCGCTTGGAAAATAATTTGTAACAAGAGCTAAATTTGTTTTTCTGTAGCCACCATCCCCCCTTCCTTTTTTTCTTCCATAATAGCCTTATATTCGGCTTCAACATCATCAACTACGGAAAGATTTTGTAAAATTGTTTTTAATGATAAAACGCCCGACAAATTCTTTGCGATTTCATAATCTTGCGCCATGTTTTCGGGCAGGTTCCTGTAAAAATTAATCTGTAATTCTTCCGCCCTGTTTTCGTCTGCGCCGAGAATCCTTAAAGCCATTTGTATTCTTTTGTAAAGACAAGTCTTATATTTTCTTATTTTAGATGTCCAAAGCTGATCTATTCCCCACATCTTAAACTGCATAGCAACCCCCGACAAATTTCCCGCAAACGCATCATCGCTTAAATCGGGAACCATGGAAATTTGAAAAATAAAATCAAGAAGATGGTTTATTTGTCCTAAAACCCCTTCTATATTTGAATTTTTAATTACCCACTGCATGCTTGCTCCGATTGGAAGGTTAGCAACTTTGTACTTATTAATCTGTTTAATTTCTTCTTCCCCCAGTTTTCCTCCCGTTACGGCAAGTATCGCATTTGAAACAGATTGAAGGTCATCGGTGTTGTTTGAAATCATGAGGTTTAAGGAATCCAAAAGGTCGACCACCATTTGAAAATCTCCGTATCCGTCATCGTTATTTAAAGATTGGATAACGGGAACCTGCCCCATAAAATGGCAGTTTTTGCTTGTTAAAGAAAGAGAGTTTGAGTATCCGTCAAAAATGTATAAAAAGGTCGAATCCCAAACATAAACCCTTGTTTTACAATTTTTATTTTCCGTATAATCATGAAAATAAACTGCGCAAAAAATGTTTTCTTCAATTGAATTATCACAAACCATAAAGGTTCTGACGGGGTCAAGCCTTCTGAAGCAGACGGGAGATTTTTCGTTTTTTAAATCTGCATAAACAAGCTGATATGCAACTCCGTAAGTTGACATATCTCCTCCCAAATGATAATCCAACTCTTCTGTATAGTTAACTTTATTCACTTTTAAAATCATATTAAGAAGTCTTTTTGATTCTTCATTTGATACACTGTATGAAACAGGTTTGCCGAAAGTATAACCTGTTGCAACATCTGTTATATATTTTGCCATGTTGACGTTAATTGAATAGTTTGGTCTGCCCGCTACGGCGTTTTGCTTGATAATTTCGTTTTTGCCGTCATAATAATTGCCGAGTTTTTTTCTTTCTTCCATAATGGAATTTTTGTATTCAACAAGCCAATCGGCAAGGTTTGACGAGTTGATTTCTTTGTTGTCTGCAATAATCTTGTACATAAATCTAACCTCCTATAAATTTTATTATATAGGATGTAAAATCCGGCATTTTTTATAACCTAAAAAGCAGACTCCAAAGGGATTTAAGCCAAAATTTAATTAAAAATGGCTTCTATAAATTCGTCAGCGCTGAAATCTTTTAAATCTTCTATTTTTTCTCCGACCCCTATCAATTTAGTGGGTATTTTATACTCGTTTGCAATTGCAAAAATAATTCCGCCTTTTGAAGAACCGTCTAATTTAGTAATAGCGGCGCCGGTTAACTCCACGGCTTCGTTAAACACTTTAGCCTGTAAAAGCCCGTTTTGCCCAAGGTTGGCGTCGAGAACGAGTATGCTCTCTAATGAGGCATCCGGAGCTTTTTTATCAATTATTCCCTTTATTTTCTTTAATTCTTCAATTAGATTAAATTTGTTTTGCAATCTTCCCGCAGTGTCGGCTATAAGAACGTCATAGCCCTCATTTTGCGCCTTTTCAATTGATTTATATATAACTGCGGCAGAATCAATTTTATCTTCTCTTAAAATATTAACGCCGGCTCTTTTTGCCCAAATTTCAAGCTGTTCTTCGGCGGCAGCTCTAAACGTATCCCCTGCGGCAAGTAAAACCTTGCTGCCTTTGTCTTTGAACCGTTTTGCAAGTTTTCCGATTAAGGTCGTTTTTCCTGCGCCGTTTACTCCGACGACAAAATAAATATTTAACTTGCCGCTTTGGTGTTTAAGTTTGCAAGAGCCCGCCCCTGCAAGAATTTCAACAAATTTATTTTTTAAAAACTCCTTTGCGTTATTTGATGAAATTTTCTTTTCTTTAATTTCATTAACTATGCTAAGCGCCAAATCTACCCCGATGTCCGCTTTAATCAGAGCGGATTCAATATCATCAAGCATAAATTCATCAACGGTATTACTTGAAGAAAAAATGCTTAAAACCCCGCCGATTAACGCCTCTGAAGTTTTTGAAACCGCATCTTTGAGGGTTTTGAAAGAGCTTTTTTCTGCGCTTTCTTTTTCCTTTTCTTTGTTTTTAAAAAAATTAAACATACTCGTCAACCACTTTTGCAAGGATACCGTTTATAAAAGAAGGCGAGTCATCCGTGGAATATTTCTTTGCCAATTCAAGCGCCTCGTCAATTATGACTTTTACCGGAGCGTCTTTTATATATACCATTTCAGTTATCGCAATTCTTAATATGTCTTTATCAATCTTGAAAAGTCTGTCTATATCCCAGCCCACGGTATTTTTTTGAATAATTTCATCAATCTCATCTTTTTTGTTTTTATAAGTTTTAAAAATTGTTTCAATATACTTTTTAACATCTGATCTATCGGCGAGTACGCCTATTTCGGCTACCTCAAGTGCCGCAAGTGTTTTTTCCGCAGCTCCAATCAATAAGTCTAATTTTTGAACGGTTTCATCAGTCATAGGAAGTCTGACAGGTACGTTAACCGCGTCAATCGGGCGCTCCAAATTTTCTTTGTGATTGTATTCGTATTCAATTATGTAATCTTTCATTTCGTTTAATTCGCCGGTTAACATGGATAATTCGTCTTGAGAGTTGCTTATCAACATTCTTACAGAATTTAAAACAATATTTTGATAATTAAATTCTTTGTTTTTATCAGGCTCACACCCAAGCTGTGAAAAAAGAATAAGGGCGAGTTCCCTAGACGCACGTCTTGCTTGCATTTTATGGTTCCTTAATTATTTGTACTATAAAGATTATATCTTAAAAATGAATATTTTGAATTATATTTAAGTAATTTTCACCCGCTTTGTCTTCGGACATTAAAAGCGCGGTGCGATAGGCATTTTCGGAAATTTTACATAAATCGGCTCGGGTTTTAATTTCTTCAATAACAGATAAAATCGAATCAGGGTCCCCGCCGCACAAAAAGCCATTTTCGCCGTTTTTTATATATCCCGCCATGCCGGAATCTTTCAAACACACAACGACGCACCCCTTTGACATAGCCTCAAGATAGACCATGCCAAAGGTTTCATTATAAGAAGGCAAAATAAAAATTTGAGCTTTTTCCATTTCATATAAAACTTTATCCCTTGTAATTTGACCCAAAAACTCTACGGCATAGGATTTTTGCCCGTTTACCAGAGCTTTCAGTTTATTTTCCAAAGGTCCCTTTCCCGCTATTTTTAAAGTTACATCGGATGTTTTTAAAACAGCTTTTATAACGGATGAGATATTTTTTCTTTTTATAAAAGAGCCGGCTGTAAATATTTTAAGGGGGCGTGTTTTAAAATCTTTTTTCGGCATATCCTCCGAAATTCTTACCCCTGAAGGTATAAGGGCGATTTTATTTTTAACATCGGGTATGATTTTCTCAATTTTGTCCTTCAGCCAAAAAGAACGGGGCAAAACTCCTGTTGATTCAACATAAGCGCGCCTTAGAACGTTTCTTAAAAAGAAATATTTAAAATCGGTTAAAACTTTGATGTCAGAGGAATGAACCGCCGCAAAATAAGGAATTTTAAGAAGCTTCGATATAGAATTTGCCGCAAGGATTCCCGAGGGCATGTGAGATAAAATAAGGTTATACCCTTGATTTTCAAGAAATTTAAATTGTGAAGGAGAAAAAAACGGAGTCAGAAAATTTTTATTTATAAACTCAACACCTTCAAAAAAATATTTTCCCTCCGGATATATTTTTCTTTTTCTGATTAAAATATTTGGCATGACATTGGGGCGGAGAACAACCACATCTATGTTCATTTTTTTAAAAAATTTTACAAAACTTAATAACGTAAAAGGTAAGCCCTTCTCCTGAGCGGTTATCGGACATAAATCAGTAACAAAAAGTACTTTCATTTTTGCCCTTATCTTGAAGAAATTTTTGAAAAATCACATATTGAATTAAATTTGTCTGCCAAAAGAGAAAGGATGTTCAACCTGTTATTTTTAATTTTTTCGTCTTTGTCCATAACAAGGACTTTTTCAAAGAAATTATTCAAGGGGGTAACAAATGTTTCAATGTCTTTTATGTTTTCAAAATTAATTTCTTTTGAATTCAAAATAACTTGATAAAGTTCGTTTTCTTCGTTAAGCATAAAAAGAGCTTTATCAACGTCAAAGGGCTTGTGTCCCGATGTTATTCTTATCACCCTGTTAACAGCTTCTAAAACGGGCGCCGAATCTTTTGAATTAACAAAGTTATTAACTGCGTCAACCCTTTTTAACCAGACATTTAAATCGGCAAAGGGGTCCATATTTTTGCATGCAGCTAAAACATCGCTGTTATATGTTTTTTCATATATGACATACAGCCTGCCGAAGATAAAATCTAAAATTTCGTCAAAAGTTTCGTTTTCAATTTTTATATTAAAAGCTTCCGATATAAGTTCCGCCGCTTTTTTAATAACAAGTGACAAATCAAGGTTTAACCCGTAATTTATAATGGTTTTTAAAACCCCAATGCTGGCGCGTCTGACCGCAAGCGGGTCGTTTGAACCTGTCGGACGTTTTTTCTTTTTTTCATTCTGCAAAGACAGAAACACTGCCGTAATCGTATCAATTTTATCAGCTATTGAAACAATCTGCCCTTCAATTTTAGAAGGGAGCTTTGAATTTGCGCTCAAAGGAAAATAATGTTCTTTTATGCCAAGAGCCACATTTTCTTTTTCGCCCGATTTTAAGGCATAATCTTCTCCGATAAACCCTTGAAGCTCGGTAAATTCAAACACAAGCTTTGAAGACAGGTCGGCTTTTGACAATTTTGCCGTACGCAAAATATCTGTTTTATCTTGAATTTTTAATAAATCGGCAATGAACGAAGAAAGTTTTTCTATTCTTTCCGTCTTTTCAAATAACGACCCGAGCCCCCTTTGAAATGTCATTCCCTTAAGAGCAGGGAGTTTATCCTCAAGGGGGGTTTTAACATCCTCATCGTAGAAAAATTTCCCATCCTCAAGACGTGCGGATATAACCCTTTGGTTGCCGGCTTTTATGTTTTCGAAAGATTCTTTATCCTCTCCGGCAAAATTTGCCATTGTAATAAATTTATTTGAAAGTTTTCCGTCTTTATAAAGGGGGAAATATCTTTGATGTCTTGACATAACGGTTGTTGTAACAATATCCGGAATTTTCAAATATTCTTCTTTAAAAGAGCATAGAACCGGAACCGGAAATTCCGTAATATATGTAATTTCGTTCAATAGCTCGTCATATTCATTGAAATTAATAACACAGCCCGCTTCTTCCGCCTTTTTGGCGGCAGAGGCGACGATAATTTTTTTTCTTTCGTCAACATCAGCATAAACATTTGCTTTTTTTAATTCTTCAATGTATGAATCAGGAGTTTTTATAATCAGCTCTTTAATTTTTGAAAATCTGTGCCCAAATGTTTTATTTGTCGCTTTTTTGTTAAACAGCGAGATGTTTAAAACTTCTTTATCTAAAATGGCGACAATATTTTCAACAGGTCTTGAAAATTTTTCGTCAAAATATCCCCAGCGCATAAAATGCGGACCTTGAAGCTTCATAATAAGAGAAGCTGTGTTTTCTTCAAGAATTTCTTTTGCGCTTTTCCCCTTAAGCTCGACTTTTGCGTAAATATAGCCGTCTTTTTGATAGAGAGAGTTAACGCCGACGCCGTTTTTCTTTGCAAACCCTTCCGCCGCACGGGTGTAATTGCCGTCCTTATCAAGAGCGATATTTAAGATGGGGCCTTTTATATCTTTTATAACATCCTCTTGCAAACATGCAAGCCCCTTAATTAAAACAGCGAGCCTTCTTGGAGTTGCATAAGTTTTAATTTCATCTTTTTGAAGCTTGTTTTCTTTAAGAAGATTTTCAAACAAAGTTAAAAGCTGTTCCTGCGCAACGGGGATAAACTTATAAGGGAGTTCCTGAACCAGTATTTCCAATAAAAAATCATTTTTCATAGGAACCATTTTATAACAAAAACAAAAAATTAGAAAGTTTTCCCTGTTTTTTTAATATTTTCTTTTATTAATTTTTTTAAATCTCTTGAAATAATAATATCAGGATTTTTTGTAACAAAATCATCAAGAAGCATGTTGGCATATTTAACCTGCCCTTGATTTGCAAGAATAATCGATGCGGGGATAACGTTAAAAGGGCTTTTATCTTTGTTCGAAAGGAAAAATTCCTTTTTTTGTTCTGCCGCTCCGGTTAACTCATAAGCTTTGACAAGGTTTATATAATATTCAAGTTTCATGCAATCTTTTAAAATTGCCTCCTCAAAAGCAACCTGAGCCATTTTTGAAAAATCGTCCCACCCTTGCAGAGGGAGGTTGTTTTTAACTTGAATTTCCCCGAGAAAAAGATATACCTTGCCTAAATTGTTAAAATAAGTTCCCGTTGTTTGAGAATCAGGGTTTATACCTATTGCAATTCGATATTCTTTAATTGCGGCAAAATAGTCTTTATCTTTATAATACATATTTCCGAGGTTATTGTGCCTTTGTGCGGTGTTTTGCGCCTCCACCGGAGTAACAACCGAAGCGGGGTGCAGGTCTGCAAAAGACATATCACACCATAAAAATAAAATTAAAATTATTAAAACCTTAAAGCGCAATTTCTAAATTTTCCCGCGAAAAGTTAAAATCAACCGTCATGTTTTGAAAATCTTTTTCGAGCATATCGAGAATGTTATCATCGTATGTCGGATCATAGTGAAAAAAGTAGAGTTTTTTCGCCTTTGCAAGTTTTGCGGTTTCAATTGCCATATTAAATGTGGAATGTCCGTACCCCTGTTTTGGCAAAACCGGAGAAATATAATCCTGATGAGTATATTGCGAATCATGGATTAAAAGGTCGCACCCGTAAGCAAACTCTATAAATTTTTTATCCGACCCGACGTAACATTCTTTATCCGTTGCATAAACAAGGGTTTTGCCCCCATAAGATATTTTTATGCAAAGACATCCGTTTTTTGGATGTGCCGTTGTTTTATAAGAAGTTATAACAATATCGTTTTCGCTTACATCTTCTTGATTTTGGCTGTCAAAAAGAGTGTGTTCGCCGTTTTCTCCGATAACGAGCGTTTGTCTTTGACTGTAGGAATGTATATTTACCGTGCCTTGAATTTCTTCTAGGCTGACGGGAAAGCTTTTATCAAATAAAAGCGCCGAAAGAGAATCCTTTAGAGAATCTCTGTTTGCGTCCGGTCCGAATACCTCAAGTTTTGTTGTTTTAATAAATACCGGAGAAAAAAACGGCAGCCCTTGAATATGGTCCTGATGAACATGGCTCAATATCAATGTCGCTTCAACGGGCTTTCTGTCTTCCGTAGAATTACCGGAGAGAATATGCTCTCTGACTAAAGATTCTCCGATTTCCTGAATCCCCGTTCCCGCATCTAAAATAATCAGCCTGTCCCTTACGTTAATTTCGACACAGCTTGTGTTCCCGCCGTATTTTAAATGAGTAACTTTAGGCGTCGGATAAGAGCCTCTTACCCCCCTGAATTTAATCTTGAACATCTTCGATTCCCTCATTTTCGTCAAAAGGCTCAAATTCTGTTTTGTCGGTTAATCCGCCCTCGGCATTATCCAAATCTTTTGCTTCGGTTTTATCGGAAGTTTCTGAAATATTATCGTCAAAAGCAGTTTCAGAGTTTGTTTCTTTTTGAATAACGTCAGTTGCACCGTTTAATTTCTTTTTCTTTGCTTCCGCTTTTTTTGCTTTTCTTTGGGCTTTCAGTTCTTCTTTTTGGTTCTTCTTTTGAATTTTTAAAGCCTGTTTTTCTTCTTTTGTCAAGGTGTCTTTTACAACAAAGCCTTTTCTTATCATAATGGAGTTATTTCTGTCCGAAGGCATTCCGCCAAACGCCGCAGAAGCTATCAGCCCCGCTTTTCCGAGCGCTTGCACATCTTTCAAATTAGTTTCATAAAAAGTAAAGTCAAAAATAACTCTGTCGTTATAATCCGTAACTTTTACAACTCTAAAAGCGTTAGGGTGCGTAACAAGGGCAGGAGCCGAAGCAAAAACAACATTCCCTTTTCTGACAATTTTTGCGCTGTGGTAATGTCCGGAAAAGACAGCTATTGGAATTTTTGAATATTTTTTTAAAATTTCAAGATATGCGCTCGAATTTAAAAGCTTGTGGTTTGCACTCTTAAAAGGTTCAATAACAGGATGATGTTGAAAAATAAGAATAACTTTATCTTGATTTTTTTCAATTTCTCCGTCTAAAAAAGCGAGCTGCTCATCAGACACAAAACCGTTTGAGGTTTCGTTTTCATACCCCATTGTAGTATCCAAAAAAATTATTCTGAACTTTGGCCCCGGAGAATACGCAAAATAAGGTTCGGTGCCGGAATCTCTGTTTAAAACCGCCTGATAAGGGTTGCTTCTTTCTATAATTTCA
>CAYUWO010000015.1:0-22799 GCA_964448535.1 uncultured Gammaproteobacteria bacterium
AGGCATTTTGAACTATTGACAACTGTGTTGAAAAGTTTGCATCAACAACTCCGTTACTTGCAATCACGGTGCAACTTCCCTTTTCCACCAAATCTTCTCCGACTACTATAATTTTAGCATCTATAGGAGAATCGGCAAGAATTTCAGGCAGAGATGCCCTTGCAAAGTCAACATCCTCAGGGTTAACTTTAACCGTAATTTTTTCTTCGCTGCTGCTTAATTCGGAAAACACTTCGCTCATAACGGACTTTAAAATTTCATCGGATAATTCAACTTCTTTTTTAATGATTTTTTTTGCAACTTCAAGCCCTATTTCCAATACATGAGATGAAATCTCTTCGTATGCCATTTCTCTTGCGCTTATAAATTCGCTTAGAGATGATTTTAAAATTTCAATTTCGTTATGAGCCTCGTTCAGCCCGTTTTTATATCCTTCTTTGGCGGCAATTTCTCTTATGTTTTGGGCTTCTTCCTGTGCACGAGAAACAAGGGCGCGCTCGTCTATCCTTCTAAAGCCCCTGCGCCTTTCGCCCCTTCTCCTTTCGTATCTTTCTTTAAATTCAAGAAGGGAAACGTCAATAGACTCATATTCTTCAAGCTTAAGCTCAAGTTCTGTTTTTTTAGGCGGCTCAATTTTTTCTTTTTTTAAAGATTTTTCAATTGGAACAGGATTTTTTTCTTCATTTATTACCGCCTCGTTAATAATTGCTTCGATTGCTTCTTTTTCTTTTTTTTCAATAGCTTTTTGCTTTAGGGCGTTTACCTTTCCGCCCGCTTTAATAATTTTCCCCCCGCTTTTAGGCGCAGCGGGTATATCTTTTTGTTCTTGTTCTTTATTTCCTTTTTTTTTGATAATCATTCCGAAAGCTTTTCTTCTAAATACTTACAGATAACGTTTCCGACCCTTGCAGGAATTTTAATCCTGTCTTTTGTATAAGGCGAGAGTACAAATTGTTTGATTGCCGGTCTTTCATTATCTATAATATTAGAAATTTTATTTTTATCATTACTTTTAACAATTTTAAACAGTTTAGCATAAACTCTGTCAATTGAAATATTTTTCGGCTCGGGCAAAACACCCTTTATTTCTTCTAAAAATCTCATTGCATACCCCTTATCAAGTTTTTTTTCCAAATTGGGCATCTTAATATACTGTAACAATACTTCAGCTTCCGTTTGATTTAGCTTAGTCAAAATTCCTTTTACTTTATCCTGCGGAAATTTTTTGATTAAAAGCGCCAATGAGGCAAGTTTCATAATTTTTGTATCCGATAAATCTTCTCCAAGCGCCGCTTGAGCCTTTTCCTGCTCATATTGCTCTTTTGCCATGGCGTCTATGTTTGATTGGTTTATTGCGTTATTTGCCAAATTTTCATTAATTCTGCCCTTGTTTTTAAGCTCTTCGAGCGCCTGCCTGTATACATTATTTACCTGAGCTTCAACAATTCTTATCATCTGCTCTCGGGGGGCATTTTTGCTTATGGCAAGTTTTCCCACTTCAAAAACGGTAAACGCAATTTTTTGAAGCACGCCATCTCTTAATTCAGGGGGGATTCCGCCTTTTATAAGGTCAATTGATTTATGAAAGGTCCACTCGCCTATAAATTGGGTTATTAAGGTAGCTTGTGCAGCGTTAAAGTTATATTTAGGGTCTTTTGATATAGCGTCTCCGCAAAGAAAACAAAACTTTGCAACAAGGTCTACTATATATTTTTTGTCCGCCGCTTGAAATTCGGGCGGAACCATTTGACTAGCTTCTTTTGCAAGTCCGTTTGCAAACGCATTCGGGTCGAACCCCTCAATTACTCTCGGGGGCTGCTGGGGCGCCTGCCCTTTGGCATTATTTTGTTGTTGGGGCGCATTTGGCGGCATTTTCTTTTTCTAAACTCCTTGGTTAGCCGGCTTCAATCCAGCTTTTTAATTTATCAATGGCATCAATATCATCAAGTCCGGAATAATCCATTGCAAGCTCGTTAACCGCATCGGCTATTTCATGGTCATCTTCGGGCTGCTTTGTCTGTGTTTGTGCGGCTTGGGCAGCTTGCTGGGCTTGAAGTTTTTGCATATTTTGCTGTTCTAAAAGGTTTTGCGCCATAGCAGCCTGTCTTTGAATTAATTCCTGTGCTTTGATATTTACATCGTTGAGCTGTTTTTCCTGTTCCTTAGCACGTTCTCTTAATCTGTCCAATTCAAGGTTGTGCCGGTTCTGTTCTTCTTTTACCTTTAAAGTTATATATCTTAGTCCGAATCCCAGCCCCACAAGAAGAATTACGCCGACAAGCCACCATGGGTTGCCCGATTCTTCGGGTTTTGGAAGGTTATTTTGGCTGTCCGGCGCCATAATGGGGTTAGCCGACTCTACAAATGCTATTGAAACATTGCTCGGATCTACAAGCGGGCTTGCAGCGTTAGCAATTAAACTTTTTAAATCGTTAATTGTCATGCTCATCGGAATGGCAGACTGTTCAAGCGAAACGGCAATTGAAATTTCTTCAATAACCCCCTCGTCCATATATTCGTTAATTTGGGTTTTTGTAACGCCGTATTGGGTTTCATGCGCTTGTCTTACATATTTTCTATCTTGCGATGAATTTTGTCCGGAGGTAGGAACGCCATAGGGTAAATACACACTGACGGCATTTATTGCGGAGTTGTTATCGTTTGAATTGTCCCCGAGTTTTTCCGTAAAGCCCTGCTCAGACACTGCGGCTTTTGAATTAGGATCGTATATTATGCTTGATTTTTCAACGGGCGCTTGAGTTAAAAATGTAGAAACGGTAACAACATAGTTTCCTTTTCCGACAAGCCTGTCTAATTGGGCGGAAACTTTTTGCTGCATATATTTGTCATTTTCCTGCACCTTAGACAGTGCATCGCTTGCGCCCCCCATAATGCTTGAATAAACAACGCCGTTTGTATCGGTTATTGAAATATCTTCCGCCTTTAAACCTTGAATTGCGCCCAAAAGAAGGTTTGTAATTGCTTTAATTTTCATTGAATCAAGACGCATATCGGAAGGCATTTGAACCTGAACCGTTGCCGTTATCGGTTTTTGATTTTGGGCAAATAAAGACTGTTCGGGAATTGAAACAAACACTTGAGCATTTTCAATCGGGTCAATTTTTCTGATTAACCTTGCGAGTTCCCCGTTCATTGCTCTTATAAGACGAATTCTTTTATCTTCTTTTGTCGAAGTAAAATCTCCGGTGTCAAAAAGCTCTAAGCCCGTATGTTCATCGGCAAGCCCCGATTCCACAAGTTTCATTATTGCGGTATCTCTTTGATCTTCGGTAATTTTATCTTTCATTGCAAGAACGATTTGAGATTTTGTACCGTCAACAACCCTTCTTGCTTTGATTCCATGACGCGCAAGCAGAGCTTGAATTTCAATAGCAAGTCCGATTTTGTCCGTGTTAAGAAGAACAATATCCTCCTGAATCGGTTTGGAAGCGGGAGCCGAAACCCCCGAAGACGATTTTGAAGCACCGGCAATAAAAACGCAAACTATGATTATGAGCACAATTGCTATTGCAACGACCCCAGCTATCGCCCCGTAGAAAACGGGTTTATTTTCCATTAATTTTTTAAAATCCATATTGCAATTTCTTGTTAACCGGTGAATACTAAACTATTATACATTTTTTTTGAATATGAGAAAGAACTATATTGATATTTGCATGATTTTTTCATACGTTTGGATGACTTTTCCAAGCGCGGTTGTCGCCATATTTAATTGAATCTCCGATTTTTGAATGGCGGCCATAACATCATGGATATCCGCCTTATCAAGCATTAAGTCTTCGACCAACTGATCGGGCGCATTTAAATCCGTATTCAATTGCTCGACCAACCCTCCCATAACCGACTTAAAATCGGCAGTTTCGGGCTGTTCAACGCTTTTCATTCTGACAGGGCCGTTAAACGTTGAAATCTTTGAAGGTTCCATTCTTTCATTTAAATTAATTCTTGCTGAAAAATCGACCATGATTTACCTCGTTTTATAAATACATACTTAAAATTGATTTAACGTAATTCTGTGTTTCTTTATAAGGGGGGACCCCGTTATATTTTGAAACCGCCCCGGGGCCCGCATTATATGCGGCAAGAGCGAGAATTTTATTTCCGTGGAATTTATCAAGCATTTGCTTTAAATATCTGACCCCCCCGTCTATGTTATCTTCAGGGTTCATGGGGTCTTTAACACCGAGGCTCAGGGCAGTTGAGGGCATTAATTGCATTAAGCCCATAGCGCCGACTTTTGATTTGGCGTCGGGGTTAAAACCTGATTCCTGTTTTACAAGAGCGCAAACAAGCTTTGAGTCCACGCCGTATTTATCACAGGCTTCATTTATTATACTTATAATTTCGTCTTTTTTATCTTTCGCGCTTCTTATTTTTGATCCGACGGAAAGACTTCCGAAAGGAATAGGGGGCGGCGCATCAAGCTTAAATATGTCTTTCCCGCTGTTTTCATCCATAGAAGTTTGTAAAACATCCGCAAAAGGTTTAGAGCCAAACTCTTCTTTTGCTGCGCTCTCCGGTGCTTCGTTTTGTTCATAAATGGACATAATGCGGCTTTCGAGCTGTCTTGCTCTTATTATGGCTTGAGCTTCGCCCGAAGAATTTATATAGCTTTGGATGGCCGGATTAAACATTTTTAAGCTTGCTCCCTGTAATGGAACATTATGCCCCACACAAACATTTAACTTCACGGAAACCTTGTTATTATCATCTAAATTAATGATTTTTAGCCGTCTGTCAGAAAAATCCTCCGTTCTATGTAAAGAAAAATTTACAAAAATGTGAGTTAATATAAGATATGAAAACCAAGAAAATATTTTAAGAATATAATTAAAGCTGTGGACACAAAAATTAAAGAAGAAAAAATAGCAATATACCCCGGAAGTTTTGACCCTGTTACCAAAGGGCACATCGACATTTTAGAGCGTGCCTGTTTGATGTTTGACAGGGTAATTATAGTTGTGTTAAAAAACAGCAGCAAAAAAGCCTTTCTTTCCTCTAAAGACCGTGTAGAATTGCTCAGAGAATCCGTTAAAGAAATTAAGAATGCGGAAGTTGATTATTTTGACGGGCTGACTGTTGAATATGCGAGAAAAAGAGGGGCAAAATTTTTAATCAGAGGGTTAAGGGCAGTATCCGATTTTGAATATGAAATGCAGCTTTCACAAGCCAACATGTCCATTGCGCCCGATATAGGAACTGTTTTTTTAACGACAAAACCTGAATACAACTTTATATCATCGGGAATTGTAAAAGAGCTTTCATCTTTTGGCGAGGACATTTCTAAATTTGTTCCCGACAGTGTGGTAAAATATCTAAATAAGAAAGGCACAATATAAAATGGTACAAGAAGGTTTAAAATTATTTGCTCTCTACGACAAATTGCAAGAGCTTTTTGATGAAGGGTTCCATATTATTCCTTCTCACTTAATGATTGTCAAGAGCAAAGAATTGAGCAGAATTATAGATTCGTTTCCCGATGCCATTGATGAAGGAATTAAAATGGCGAAATTGATTTTAAGAAACAAAGAAGAAATGATTCAAGACGCCAAAAATAAAGCAGAGCGCATAATACAAGACGCAGAAAACGAAAAAAGAAGAATTCTTGATGAATCTTCCCTAAGGCGTGAAATGGAGGAACAGGCAAAGGCGTTCAGAGAAAAAGTTATCCAAGAATGCGAAAACATCAAAATGAAAGCCTTTGGAGAGGCGGAAGGAATCAGAATTGCGTCAAATGAAGAGGCTCTAAAATTAAAAGACGGCGCTCAAGCTTATGCACAGCAAATTTTAGGTAAGCTTGAGCAGGATTTAAACAATCTGTTTCAAATTGTCAAAAACGGTCAGCAGTATATGGCAGAATTAAGAAACGAAAGCGAAGAAAATGCTTCCCGATATTCCGGAAGCGAAAACCAAAAAAGATAGACACAAAAATTACAAATTAATTTTACCTAATAAAAAGGAGTTTTCAAAATGAAAAAAAACATTTTAACATTAACCGCCCTAATCATCTTCTCAGGTTCCGCTTTTGCCGCAAACACGGTGTGGAACAGCATTAAAAGCGACATAAACGAAACCAAGCAGTCTATTAAAGAGGATATTAAAACAATTAACAATCAGCAAAAACACAAAAACGACCGTGCAATTTATTCCCTGCAAGAAGAAATTGACGCAATGAAAGCAAAAAGAGATAAAGAGCTTGAACCCCTTAACAAGCAAATAAAAGAAAAAGAAGCGCAAATAAGAAAAACCGTTATGGATACAAAGCTCACAATATCGCAAAAAAAATCCAAAACATCTCTTCTGCAAAAAGAAATTAACACCCTAAAAACACAAAAAGAAAACATAGAACAAAATTACAGAAATAAAATAAAAGAATTCAGAAGCTATTAATTTAAAAATGCGGATGTTTTCTTAAAACTGCTAAAAGGCTTATCCCCCCGCCTTTTGGGGGGATAGATTTATTTTGCTGCCAAGGCTCCTTGTTTTGGCTACCTTTTTATTTATGAACTTTGAAACGGTTTATCAAGGTTAAATAAAGGCTAAAGCATTGCCCTTGATATTAACACTATTTAACATAAATTTGCTCTTGAGCTTTGTTCCGTATATAATTTCAAATAAATAAATAAAGAGGTGAATTATGGTAAACTCCGTAGTAGTGGTAGGGCGTGTAGGGCAGGCGCCCGAGATGAAATATTTTGACTCCGGAAAAGTAAAGGTTAACTTCTCTGTTGCTGTTAACAGATGGGATTCCAAGACAAAAGAAGAAATTACCGATTGGTTTAACATTGAAATTTGGGATAAACAAGCTGAAATTGCCGGTGAATGGGTAAAAAAAGGCTCTCTTGTCGGAATTGAAGGCAGGCTTGTATCCAACAAATGGACTTCCCCTGATGGAGAATCTCTTGAAAGGTTTATTATAAGGGGTACAAACATCAGACTTATGGGCTCAAAAAGAGAAGAGAACAATAATGGCAATTAAGGGAGCAATCGGCATTATAGCCGATGATTTAACCGGCGCAAACGACACTGCGCTTCAATTTTTTATGAAAGGCTCAAACACCGAAATAATTTTTGAAATAGGGGATGAAGTTCAAAATCATCTGAATGTTGAAACCCGTGCGCTTACCACCGAATCAAGAAACATTGACCCTAAGGAAGCCGCAAAAACCGTTTGGGAAAATGCAAAAAAGTTAAAAGAAGCTTTTTTGGTCGAAAGTTTTTACAAAAAAATAGATTCAACCCTGAGGGGAAATGTTGCGGTTGAAACCCTTGCAATGCTTGACGCAATTGAATACGATGCGGCTGTTATTGCGCCTGCTTTTATTCAGGAAGGAAGAATGACAGTGGGCGGTTATCAGCTTTTAAGGGGTGTGCCTATTGAAAGAACGGACGCGGCAAGAGATACATACGCCCCGATTTATGACTCATACATTCCGGACATTTTAAAAAAACAGGTAAATGAAAATTTATACGGCACGGTTGACTTAATCGGTCTAAAAACGGTTGCAAAAGGCGCAGGGCCGATTACAAATATTTTAACGGAGCTGATTTCAAAGGGCAAAAAACTTATAATAACAGACGCAGTTTCGGCGGTTGACCTCGAGCAAATTGCGCTTGCGATAGAAAAATGCAGATATAAAATTTTACCCGTTGGCTCAGCCGGACTTGCAAATGCTCTTAGCGGGGTTTGGCTTCCCGATTCTGAAAGAGGGAATTTAAACAAACAGATTCCCGCTTTACCGAAATTAATTTTATCCGGTTCAAAAACTTCTGTTACCTCTGCGCAGTTAAACAGGCTGGCGCTTGATGATAAAACAGGCAATGTCTGTTTTATTGATTTAAAACTTGATGACATTATTAGCTCGAATACTTGCGCAACCGCAAAAAGAATTTCTCAAAATCTCAAAAAAAACAGCATTGTTGTTGTACATGTAAGCAAACTTGACAGTGAAACGGAAGAAGGGCAAGGAAAGCTTATCGACGAAGGCATTACACGTGAAACTCTTGCAAATAAAATTACTGATTATCTTGCTGAAGTCGCCGAGCTTGTAAACAATATTTCCGATTTTCTCTTAATTACAATCGGCGGAGAAACCTCTTATAAATGTACAAAGGCGCTTAATTGCGGATACTTGCAGGTTGTAGATTCCATATTGCCCTCAATACCTTTATGCATGGATTCAAACGCAAAATTTATCGTTACAAAATCCGGCAACATGGGTTCCGTTAATGCGCTAATAGACATAATAAATTATTTTAAATATTGCGAAAAAGAATAATTGCAAACACAATTTAAAAAGGTTAATTAAAAGTGAAAACAAATAAAATTTTGATTACAACGGGCGACCCTCTCGGGGTGGGAGAGGAGCTTGTTTATAAAGCACTTTTAAAAATTAAACCGGACAGAGAGAAAATTATTATAGCGGGTAAAAACATCGGGCTTGACTATAAAACGGTTGAATTTGACCAAAAAGATAACGGCGCTTTTTGCTACAATTGTTTAAAATACGCATGCGAACTTGCCAATCGGGGCGAAATAAAAGGAATTGTAACGGCTCCGGTTTCAAAAGAAGCTCTTTATAAATCAGGATATTTTTATAACGGTCAAACTGAAATTTTAGAAAAACTTTTATCAGACAGCAAAAACGAAAAGGCGGAAATGGTTTTCATCGCAAAAGACTTGAGAGTTATGCTTTTAACGAGGCACCTCCCTTTATCAGAGGTTAAAATCAATGAAGAAATGATTTTTGAAAAAGTTTTAAGACTCAATCAATTCTTAGAGAACAAATTAAAAATCAAAAACCCCAAAATTGCTCTGTGCGCCCTTAACCCCCATGCCGGAGAGGGAGGGCTTCTTGGGGATGAAGAAATAAAAATAATAACGCCCGCAATTAAAAAATTAAACAAAAAGGGAGTTTTTGCTCTGGGTCCATACAGCGCAGACGGGCTTTTCGGCAAAATCGGACAAAGGTTTATAAAAAACCAAAATCAGGAATATGACGCCGTTGTCGCAATGTATCATGATCAGGGGCTTTGCCCGATAAAAGCTCTTTGTTTTGATAAAGCGGTAAATACAACAATAGGTTTAAAGATTGTAAGAACCTCCCCCCCGACAGGAACCGCATACGATATAAAAGGGAAAAACATCGCAGACCCTATAGGAATGATAAGCGCAATTGAACTGTTATTAAAGCTGATTTAATTTATTAAAGAGAATTTGATTACATCCGTTAAATAGAGTATATTTCCCTGCTTCAGTTATTTTTTTATACCCCAAAGAATATAATTTCAATTATTAAAAAGTAAGGTTCTTATGTCCTCATTTAATGTAAACGGTCCGAATATGAACAACTCCATGCTCCAAGGCTCCCAAAACCTCGGCAAAGACGGCGGAGGCGGAGGAAACACGGGGTATATGAACATGAGGAAAAAAAAGAAAAACAAAGGCACAGAGGACGATAACTCGGTTTTTCTGGAAGAAGGCGGGGACGTCTTAGAAGAAAGCAATGCCGAATATAAGGAAGGCAAAAAAGGCAAAATTTTAGGCGCAATTTCAAAGTTTATCCATGATGATAAAGCTGTGCCCAAGTCAAAATCAAAAGACTATTTTACAAAGCCGGAGCCCGACAGCGAATACCAGGAGCCCGACAGCGACGAAGATTTAAACGATTATGATGAATTTGAAGAATATGACATTGAAACAGATGAAACATTAGAGCCCATTGAAGATGAAGAATATGAAGTCGCTGAAGATGATGATTACTACGGCGGGATAGACGTTTAATTGACTTTTTTTTAAAAAACCTTAAAAAAGCAATTATGTTAAAAAAATTTTTAAAAGAAATTTTTAAATGCAAACACAAAAACGCAATCTTGCACACTGATGAAGGATATTGTCCGGATTGCGGACATTATGTAAGAAAGGCTTATTACATCGTAAGATGTTCTTGCTGCGGGATAAAAAGAACCGCAAAAAAACACTTTGACACTGTTTATCCAACGGAAAAATTTTGTACGAACTGCGGGGAAAGCGCATATATAGTTGAAAAATATGATAAATTAAACCTCGTGGATATAAATTATGCGATTCAGGTAAAAGAAACTTCCGCACAAGCCGGCGAAACGACAGAAATTGAAGTATGGGTAGAAACAGAGGGAAAAACAAAAGAAAAACCTTTTGAGAAAACTCCTCTTTTAACAAATATGAAATATATAACAGGATAATTTTTAAAGTTACAATTTTATGTTCTCATAAGTTAAAAGATAGTTCCAATAAGCGGTATAAACCTTTTTAATATACCCTTTTGTTTCATTATACGGTATTGTTTCGACAAGAATATCAAAGGAAAGTTTGTCGTTTTTTTCAATCCATTTTTTAACTGCGTTGGGCCCTGAATTATAAGAAAGGACACAAAGCGGCTCGTTGTTTGAAAATTCACCCATCAGGTTTGCAAAATACCTTGTTCCAAGGTCGATATTAAGGTTTATATCGGTAAGAGAATTTATTGAATAAGCCCTGCCTGAAACCATGCTCGCAGTTGAAGGCATAATCTGCATGAGCCCCGTTGCCCCGACAGCGCTTCTTATATTCGGATTAAAGTGGCTCTCCTCCTTAATCAGAGCAAGAATAAGGTAGGGGCTTAAATTTCTTGATTTTGAATATTTGTTAATTTCTTCCGGATAATAAATGGGATATGCAAGTTTCCTTGCAATTTCCGGAATATTGGAACCTGTTTTGGGGTCGTTTATATAATCCCTTGATAAAACGCTTGAAAGCGCCCTGTTGCCTTTTTTATATTCAATCCAGCTTCTAATAAGTCTGTCATTTATACGAAAATCGTCAAACGGAGCAAAATCTTTTGTGTCGGCAAAATTTTCAAAAAAACTCTTTAAAATTTTATCCTCTTTGTAAGGAAATTCTATTTTTGCATTTGAAGCCGAAATTAAAAGGTTTCTTTTTTCGGCAAAATTTTTGTTTATTAAATTAATATAGGCTCTGTAGGCGTAATAACTATGCGGATATTCGGCAACAAGCTTATTTGCGGTGTCCAGATAGGTTAAATCCATTGTTTTTCTTTTAAGGAGAGCCGTGAAATATAATACGGCAGGGGTTTTATCGGTATTCGGATATTTTTTTATATAATTTTTGCCGTATTTAAGCGCAAGAACTGTCCTGTTTTTTATAAGATTTTCCATAAAAAGGTCAAAAAGAGCTTTGGGGGAATATTTTGATTCGGGAAAATTTTCAAAAAGATAAATTTTTCTTCTCGTTTTTTCTTTATCCTCTAAAAATGCTATGCTTTTATATAAGGCAATTCCTTTTATCCTGTTATCAGACGTTATGTTGTATATTTCTTCCGCCCCCAAAAAAGCCCCCTTAGGGTGATATTTAAGAAAAATTGAAACCGCCTCGTCAAGAGAATCTTCATCAAATCCGGAGTTATCAACCGTAACGCCCTTTTGCGCCACTTTTAAAATATTAACCGGAGATTTTAATTTATCAAGGGCTTTAATTAAATATACCCAAGACATTTTAATTGGCGCATCCTTTAAAACACTGACCGCACGGCTATACGCCCCGTTTTCATAAAGGCATGCCCCGAGAACTGTCTTTTGCTCGTCTGAAAGCTTGATATCCTCGGACAGCAGGGTTAAAAGAACTTCATTTGAATATTTCCCTTTGGGAGAATATTTTATATAATCAATTAAATATTGTTTTTTTCTATCCTGATTATTGGTCAGTTTTGAGAGCATATAATTGGACGCAATTCCGTATTCGGATTTGGGATAATCTTTTCTCAATCTTAAAAATACTGCCTTTGCCCTTCTGTGTTCGTCTAAATCAAGATATAAAGCACCAAGACGCCATAAAACAAACGGGGAGATATCCTCATGTTTAACAAACTTATCAAGCATGGAATACTTTCTGACGGCAGTTTTTTTATCCCCTAAAATATCCGCACACTTTGCTTGTTTGTATAGAGCATTATAGAATAAATCCGAAGCCGGCAAAATTTTTGAAAAATTGTAATAGGCGTTTTGATAGTCCTCTTTGGCGTAATATTCAAGACCCTGCTTATAAAAAATTCCGGCATTTTGCCTGTGGTTGTTAATTTGAATAAACAAAACGCCCGACACAAGAACAAGGATTGCTATTATAAAAATTGATATATATACAATAGGTTTTTTAAATTCCATAATAAAATTATACCATGGTCAAAACCCTTCTTATGTCATGGTCTTAGGAATAAAGCCCTCAAAAAAACATGTTAAGACATGTTAACATCATGTAAAATAAAAGAGCAATTATTTCAGCGGTAGATACTTTATATATACGAGAGATACAAAGAGACGAGAAAAGAGGTCATTATGACATCTGATTTAACAGGCAAATTTGATTATTCCAATTTAAAACAAACACTTAAAGAAAACGGCGTTAAAACTTTTGATATTGCCGCCGCTTTAAAACAAATTGCCAAAGAGAACAATATTGACCTGTCCGAGCTCCAAAATCTCGACGGAACAAAAGATGTAAGCGTAGATAGCAGCATATTTGCCCAATATGCCCCCTCGCTTCAGGGAGCAGACGAAGCCGAAGCCGACGAAGCAACTCTTCTTCCTTATACGGCAAAAGCTTTGGATGATACTGACGAAGCTCCCGAAATATATAACGATGACGATTACGAAGTCGCTGACTATGACGACTTTTATAACTTTGAAGGAACTGCCCCGAAAGAAGAAACAAAAGAGGGCTTAGACTTCAAAGGCTTTAAAACGCAATATCAAGATTCATTTGTCGCAACAAACACTATTGCAGATGAAGGGAAAAAAGAAGAAGCCTTGAAAAACTTCTTTGCCAAATTAGACACAAATTCTGATGAATTGTTGCAGCAGTCTGAATTATCAGGTTCATATTTTGCCTCATTATTCGGTCATCAAAAATATACCGATACCGAAATAAATTCGAGCGATGAAGAAGATTTTTTGGGTAACGGGATGATGGATATGGATATGTCCAATGATTCGTTTAACCCTAATGCATAATGGAGATAAGTCCGAAACGGTAGTTAAATTTTAAGGTAGGAAAAGTTAGTTTAATATTTTAAGCCCGCAAGTCTATTCAGCGGGCTTTTTATTTTTTATAATATATTGCATATCCTCGTATATTTTGCTTTTAAACTTTGGAACATTTTCGGCGTATATTAACGAGCTGTTTTTTATTGAAATTTTAAAATCTTCACCGGTTATGTTTTTTGATGTAAAAAGATGTAAATCTTTATAATTTAAATGCTTTTTATTAAACATATCCGCTATAAAATCAAGAGTTTTATTTCTGTAAAAACTTATATGCTGACCGGATACAGGGGCATAATACCACCAGTTATGAATATCGGGAACAGGAAGCGGCAGAAGAGTTTGAGAAAAAAAGAAATCCTCCGATATTTTAAAAATTTTATCCAAAGTTTCAATCGGATTATAAAGGTGCTCTAAAATTTCAAGCCCAAACACAAGGCCGGCTTTATCATTTTCTTTGTGTTCAAAACCTGGGGCAAATAAATTTTTTGAATATTTATCATAAAAATAAAAGTCGAAGCCTATATCTCTCATAAGCCGCACAAAAACTCCGTACCCGCCCCCGTAATCAAGAAATTTCCCTTTAGTGTCATAAAAAGAACAGATAACGCCCGTTGAATAAACCGCATTATCCATGTTTCTTTTTAAAATGCCCGTATCTTCATTGGCAATCGGGTTTTTGTACGCTTCATCAAGCCAAAAGGGTTCTTCCGTTTGAAGATGTTCGCAATACGGACAGAAGAAATAGCCGACGTTATAGGCGTTTAAAATTTGCCCCGTGAAAACCTTTTGCGCTTCATGCCCGCAAACAGTGCATTTCATCTTATTTTACCGCAAATTTCGTTCCGCATTTTATGCAATATATATGCGCATGCTCGCTATCAAGGTTGCCAAAGCCCGCTATTTCAAGCTTTCCGTTGTTTTCAACCGCTTCATATTTTGCATGACACAAGGGGCATAAAACGCTTTTTGTCTTGTCTTTATTTTCAATAATCTCTGCTGTCGGAATCTCCGTTTGCTCGGTTTGGATGTCCTCAACTTTTCCCAGAACCGGAGGCAGTTCGATTCCCGCTTGATGTGCCAAATCGTGCATAGCGGGAAGCGCCTTAATCAGTTCTTTCATAAAATTTGCCGTTGCAGAGCCGTTTTGGCTTCCTGCGCCCCCGTCCCATACGGTAATTTTATCAAATTTAATATTTTTAATTGCTTCAACCTGTTTTGCAACTATATCTTCAATTTTTTCAATCATCAAAAAGCTTGTTGCAACTTCGGGTTTATTGCTGCTCAAGGAAACAAGCTTGTTATACCCTTCTGCCTTTGCCTGCAAAACAGCTTTGACGCCTTCCGCTTCGGCAAAATATTTCGCCTTGATAGCGTCAGCCTCGCCGTTTGCGATTCTTCTTAACCTTTCGGCTTCAGCGTCTGCTTCAACCTGAATTTTTAATTTTTCCACTTCTCTTTCCGCAAGTTCTTCTTTTTTAAGTCTTGCTTCTTCCTGTTCTTTTTGAGCAATCAAAATATCACGCTCGGCGTTTGCTTTTGCAACTTCCCCGAGCTTGAGGGCTTCCGCCTGTTTAACCGCAAGAGCGGCATTATAATCGGCGATATTTGCCTTTGATATATTTTCTCCTTCAACCGCTTCCGCTTCAAGCGTTGCGGTTTTAATCCTTTTATCTTTTTGTGCGCTTGCCTGCCCGATTGTGGTTTGAGCTATTTGGTTTGCAACTTGGACTTCTTTTTCCCTGTTTTGGTCGGCTTCTCCGATTGCCCCCATTTTCTCCTGCTGGGCAACTTCAACCTTTGCTTTGTTTATGGCTTCCGCTGCGGCTCTTTTTCCGATAGCGTCAATATAACCCGATTCGTCTGTTATATCTCTAATGTTTACGTTAATAACAGAAAGCCCTAATTTGTTTAATTCCGCATCTACGTTTAAATTAATTTGCTCTAAGAACTTTTCTCTGTCTTGATTAATTTCTTCAATTGATAAAGTTGCAATTACAAGCCTTAGCTGACCGAGAATTATATCGCTTGCCATGGAAATTATAGTATCTTTATTGCTGTTTAAAAGCCTTTCTGCGGCATTTTGCATTAATTTAGGGTTTGTTGACACAGCAAAAGTAAAAGTGGCAGGAACCGCAACCCTTATGTTTCCTTTTGAAAGCGCACCCCTAAGGTCTATATCCGTTGTCATCGGCTCTAAAGATAAAATCCCGTAATCCTGTATCAGAGGCCATATAAAAACTCCGCCCCCATGTACGCATTTTGCCGTTGCGGAGCCTGCAACTTTACCGTAAACGACAATAACTTTATTTGAAGGGCACCTTTTATATCGGCTTGCGGCAAACATCAGCGCCCCTATAAGAACGATAATAAAAAGCAATATGCCAAATGTTATTAATTCCATTTAAAACTCTCCTTTATTCTTTTGAAATATAGATTTCACCGTTTTCAACCCTTGTAACTTTTATGGGCTCAAAAGCTTTGATTTCTTGGTCCGTATCGTTTTTAGCGTCTATAACGGAAATTTTATAATTAAATTCAATCTCGATTTTGCTCGCTCCCTTGGGGGAAAAATTCATATATGCTCTGCCCCTTTTATTTTCAAGCTCTTTTATATCGAAAGAGGGCAGATGTTCTAATTTTTTAAAGTTTGATATAAGCCATGCAAAAAATGCCATGCCGCATACGCCACCAAACACGGAAAGCACCATGGAGGCTTTCATGTCATATCCCAATTGAGAAAAAGAAAACCAGCCAATCCAGCCCCCGCACATAAAGAAAGCGGAAATGCTCTCAAGGGTAAACAGGCTAAAAGAAGAATCGGAATCCGGCAAAGATGAAAAATCTCCTCCGGTTCCGCCACCCGAATATATAGGAAGAGCGGTTCTTAAGATAAAAATAATCGTGCCGATTATTGCACAATACCAATATATAGCCGTTAATTTTTGATAATCCGCAACCATGGTTAATTTTACAAACACCTTTTCTTTAAAAACATTTTATATTGAACAAAAAGCGAATGCAATCTTTCAGACGGGTGATAATTTCCATTTCAGGGGCGAATTATCATAGCTCAGTTCAAGTTCTCTTCTCTGTCCTTCAAAAAGCCCGACATTCCATAATGTACACAATGATTTAGGAATTAAAACAGTAAAGGTATTCCCTCTTTTTTGGAATTTTTTTTCATCAAGCGCAATTACATCGGGGCTTAGAATTAAAATAAAAACATCGCCCGTATCTTCCTGACAGAGCTTATATTTTATTTTTAAAGGGTCAAGCTCGAAAAAGTCAAAAATTTCGTTTGGTACTGCCAAAGCCAAGCTGTTCCCTATTTGCCGTATTTTTCGTTTTAGTCCCATTTTTTACTTCGATTGTAAAATTTTGTAACATTTGTTAGTAAAATTTATACTAACGTGTTGACCTTTTTAATACTAACGTATATTATTAAAAAGTACTTACGCACTGTTCCATATTAGCAGGGTTATGACGGTATATCAAGCATAAGTTAAGAAAGGAATATTATGTGTTCGAAAACATGCGACGGGAACTTATGTTCTTTGTCCGATGACGGTATGACTCCGCCATTAACCTTGCATTTTTTTTGAAACAGGTTAATTACGAAATTGAAACATATAAGATTGTATCAGAAAATTTAACGGAAAGCCAGAAAGTATCTTTTCCGGAAAAATTTAATGCGGGCAACAATGAAAGCATGGCTTTGTGTGGCAGATTTTGAGGGCAGAATATGAAAGACTTTAAAGAAAATAAAAAAGATAAAAATTGCACACCTGACATTTTAGAGGCGGAAGATAAATACCATTCGGCAGATTTCAGCTGTCATGATTGCAGCCAAACAGACTGTTATTACTGGGTTTTATATCATCCTGACGAAAATTTATCTTATTGAATAAATTTTTTGATATAATTTTTTTATGGAATACATTTCGGTAGGAAAAATTTTAAACTTTCACGGAATCAAAGGGGAAGCAAAAGTGGGATATTCAAACAAAAACCTGATATCCCGAAAAAAAGGCTTTTATCTTGATGCCGGCAATAAAAAAATAAAATTTGAAACAGTATCCGTTAAGTTTCACAAGAATTTTGCAATTATAAAATTTAAGGATATCAATTCAATTAACGAGCTTCTTGAATTTAAGGGGAAAAACATCTATCTTTTAAAATGCGAAGTTGAAAAATCTCTTGATAAAAACGAATTTTTAATTGAAGATTTAATCTCCATGAAAGCCTTTGACAATCAGGAAAATTATATAGGCGAAATTGCCGAAATTCAAAAAACGCCCGCAAACGATATTTTATGTATAAAATCAGAAAATAAAGAGGGGCTGATTCTTGTTCCTTTCGTTTCAGAGCTTGTCCCTATTGTCGACATCAGGGCAAAAAAAGTAATAATAAAGCCTATAGGGGGGCTGTTTTGAGATTTGATGTTTTAACTTTGTTTCCGGATATAATTAACGGCTATTGCTCTTATTCAATTATAAAAAGGGGAATAGAAAAAAAACTTATTGAAGTAAATACGGTTAATTTCAGAGATTATACCCGTGACAAACACAGGCGCGTTGACGATACGCCCTACGGCGGCACAAGCGGAATGGTTCTTATGGCGCCCCCTATTTTCGAAGCTTATGAAGCAATTGAAAAAACGGACGATTTTGAATTTATTATGTTAACCCCCCAAGGGGAAAGATTTTGCCATAAAACAAGCGTTGAATTATCCGAAAAAAAACAGTTGATTCTTCTTTGCGGAAGGTATGAAGGGTTTGACGAGAGAATAAGAACGGGGCTTTGCCCGAGAGAAATTTCTCTCGGAGATTTTGTGCTGACCGGTGGAGAATTGGGCGCACTATGTATTATAGACAGCGTTTCAAGACAAATTGAAGGAGTTTTAAATAAAACCGAATCAAACTTAAACGACAGTTTTAGCGACGCTCTCGGGGGCATTTTGGAACATCCTCAGTATACAAAACCAAGAGAATACAGAGGGATGAAAGTTCCTGAGGTTTTACTCGGGGGGAACCATTCGGAAATTGAGAAATTTAAGAAAGAACAGCGCATTTTAAGGACAAAACAAAGACGTCCGGATTTATTAAATTAAATAAGCTTTTTTGACCTAAAACAAAAAATGGAATTAATATCCCTCAGCTGAAAAAATGTCCTCTTTTGGAATCAAGAGTAATGGCATTAAACGAATATAGGGCGGCAGGGCGTTTTGAACCCGCCTTTGAAAGCTCGTTTAAATCAATTAGGATATGAGAAGTGAGCATTTTTTTTCTAAAATTTCTTTTATCAAGGCTTTTATTCAAAATTAATTCATAAGTTTTTTGAAGCTCAGTCAAGGTGAATTTCTTAGGAAGAAGCTGAAAGGCGATTGGGCATAATTCAAGGCGCTCTCTTGTGCGTTTAAGCGAATATTCGATAATTTCTTTGTGGTCAAATGCAAGCGGGGGAAGCTTTTCTATACTGTGCCATTCAATTTCTGAAGCGCCCGAACCCTCTTGAATTTGAATGTTGATATCTTCCGCCCTTAAAAGAGCAAAATAAGCACAGGTGATAACCCTTGTGTTAGGATACCTCAAAGGGTCGCCAAAGGTGTATAGCTGTTCCAGATAAATGTTTTGAACGTTTGTTTTTTCTTTTAAAACACGAAGCGCCGCATCGTCCAAATTCTCAGACAACCTGATGAATCCTCCGGGGATTGACCATCTTCCTCTGAAGGGCTCATTAGTTCTTTTTAATAAAAGAACTTTAAGTTTATTTTTTACGACAGTTAGAATAACAACGTCGACCGTAACCTCATGAGTTTTGGTTTCTGTAAAAGTTCTGTTAACACCCATAGATTAATCTTAGAACAAAACGAAAATTAAGTCAAAGGATTAATACATTTGTATGATTTTTATTTTTTAAAAAAGTCTGTAAAAAAGCGTATGGTAACATGTTATTTATGATAAAAAAGCTTTTTTATTTAATATTGTCATCAGTTATGTTTATTTGCCCGTGTTACGCCATTCAAGAGATTAACGAGGGCGATGTTTTAGACATTAACCAATGTGTTGAAATAGCTTTAAGGAATTCTCCCCTTGTAAAAAAAGCAAAAGCGCAGGTTAAAATTGCACAGGCGGGTATCGGGCAGTCGAAAGCGGCATGGACGCCTTACATAGGGGCGGGCACAGGTTTTTCCGGAACAAACTCTAAAAGAGGAGGACACTCATCCTCTAACCGCTACTTTGATACAGACGCAAGAATTTCTCAATTAATCTACGATTTTGGAAAAACAAACGCCTCAATAAGCGCCCAAAAATTCGGGCTTATTGCCGCCGAATACGAGCTTGAACAGGTTGAGCTCGAAGCGGCGTTTGCTGTCAAAGAAGCCTATTACAGTGTGCTTGCGGCAAAAGCAAACAAAGAAATACAGGTGCAAAACGTAGAAATTAACGAAAGGTATTACGATCAAATCAAATCTTATTTTGATGAAGGAATAAGATCAAGAATTGATTTTGTTAATGCCGAAGTTAACCTTTCAGATGCGAAATATACGCTTTTAAAGGCGCAGGACGTATATTGCGACGCCATAGTAAAATTAAACAAATCGCTTTATATAACGGGAAACCCGAACTATTCAATCGCACCGCTTGAAAAGTTTAATATAAATTCGGATACCGTGCCCGTTATGCTGGTTCACTCTCATGATACGGAGCATAATCATAATCTTCTTAAAGAAGATGAAGTTAAAGAAATTTCTCTGACCGGCATTATAAGAGAAAATGAAATTGTAAAAGACCATAAAATCAGCCCGTTTGATAAATCATTTGATGAAGTTTTAACAATTGCAAATGAAAACAGACCTGATTTAAAATCTTATCTTGCACTGAAAAATGTCGCAGAGCAGAATTTAAAATATGCAAAAAGACAGTGGCTTCCGGAGCTTTCCGCAAATGCGGGATACGGTTATACAAGAAGCGAAGGATTTAACACAAACTCTTTTTCATACGGCGCAGATTTATCCATTCCGACTTTAAGCCCTGTTAACCTCAAATATCAGATTGACGAGGCAAAGGCAAGAGCAGAAAGCGCAGATGAGGACATAAATTTAATTTATCAAACAATATATTATGATGTTGAGCTTGCACTTTGCGAAACAAAAATATTTGAAAATCAAATTCCTTTAATTTTAAATAAAGTAAGACAGGCTAAAGAAAACTTTGAACTTGCGGATGGAAGATATACGGAAGGAATAGGAAATTATATAGAGTTGCAGGACGCCAGAAGCGAATATTTAAATGCGCAAGCGGAATATATAAACACTGTCTATCAGTACGGGCTTGCAAGGGCAAATCTTGATTTTGCAATGGGGGTAAAATGATTAAAAAAATATCAGTCATAACAGGCGCAATAATACTTTTGGGGATTGTCTTTTTTATGGCGGGCAGGCTTTCTAAAAAAGGGTCTGAATATATAACCGCCCCTTTAAAATCGGGCACAATAACAAAAGTTATAGAAGCCTCCGGTACTATTAACCCCGTACAAACGGCAACGGTAGGCTCTCAGGTGTCGGGAAAAATTACTGCCGTCTATGTAGATTATAATTCACCCGTTAAAAAGGGGCAGCTGCTCGCAGAAATTGACACATCTCTTTTTCAAGCGAGCGTTGACCAGCAAAAAGCAAACATAGACAATGCAAGAGCAGAATTAAGAAGGCTTGAAGCAAATTTTAGTTATGACAAATTAATGTTTGAAAGATATTCAAACCTGCTCAAAAAAGGATATGTTTCAAAGGCTGAAGTTGATCAGTATGAAACTTTATACAAAACCGATTTAGCTCAAATTTCCGCACAAAAAGCAAGAATAAGGGAAGCGGAAGCATCTTATAAAACGGCTGAGTCAAACTTGAGGTACACAAAAATATTATCTCCGGTTGACGGAGTTATAATTTCAAAAGATGTGGAAGTCGGCGAAACCGTAGCGTCAAGTTTTCAAACTCCGGAACTGTTTTCCGTTGCGCAGGATTTAACAAAAATGCAGATTGAAACAAATGTTTCGGAAGCCGACATCGGAAACGTTAAAACCGGACAAATTGCCGAATATACGCTTGACGGTTATCCCGATGAAACATTCAAGGGGTATGTTAATCAGGTAAGGCTGTCCTCAACGGTAACTTCAAATGTTGTAACCTATACGGTGGTTATAGCGGTTGATAACAAAGATTTAAAATTAAAACCGGGCATGACGGCTAATGTTTCAATTGTTGTAAATAAAAAAGAAAATATTTTATGCGCATTGAACCCCGCACTAAAATTTACTCCGCTTGGAGATGATATAAAGTATGACACACAGGGAATATGGGTTTTAAAAAATAATAAACCGGAGAGAATAAACATTGAAACCGGAATATCGGATGAAGCCAAAACAGAAATTATAAGCGACAAATTAAAAGAAAATGATATGGTAATAATCGGCAAAAGAGAAAGAAAATCGGACAATAAAAAAGGAATGCGCCCGCCAAGACTTTAAAAAATATGTATGTAATCGAAACTAAAAACCTTATAAAAACTTATAAAACGGGAGATACATCGTTTAACGCCCTGAATGATGTGTCGCTTTCCGTTGAAGCGGGCGAAATGGTTGCAATTATGGGACCGTCGGGGTCGGGAAAATCAACCTTTATGAATATGCTCGGATGTCTTGATAAACCTACGTCCGGAAACTATTTTTTAGACGGAAAAGATGTTTCTTTGCTAAACTCGGATGAGCTTGCCAATATAAGAAATTTAAAGCTCGGGTTTGTTTTTCAGGGGTTTAATTTAATCTCTAAAACAACTGCCATTGAAAATGTTGAATTACCTATGATATACAAGGGAATTGACCCCGCTGTAAGGCGCCAAAAAGCAATGGAAGCATTAAAAATAGTAGGGCTCGAACACAGATTTACCCACTATCCAAGCCAAATGTCGGGCGGACAGCAGCAAAGAGTTGCAATTGCAAGAGCCATTGTAAACGACGCTCCGGTTATTTTAGCCGATGAGCCCACGGGAAACCTTGACACCAAGACGAGTGTGGATGTTATGAATTTTTTTGTTGAATTAAACGAAAAATACAAAAAAACAATTGTGATAGTTACCCATGAAGATGATATAGCCCAATTTTGCAAAAGAACAGTAAGATTTAGGGACGGGAAAATTGTATCGGATAAATTAAACAATGATAGACTTCAAATCAACATTTAAAATAGCGGTTTTATCGCTAAAAACAAATAAAATGCGCTCCTCTCTGACAAGCCTTGGAATAATTATCGGGGTGGCGGCAGTCATTGTTATGCTTGCAATAGGCACGGGCGCAAGCACAAGGGTTACAAAAGATATGGAATCTATGGGCTCAAACCTTTTAACCGTAAGGTCGGCTTCGGCTAATCAAGGAGGGGTGAGGCAGGGAGCAGGCTCAAAACCGAGCCTTACTTTAAAGGACTCCTCTTCAATAAGCCGCCTTGCAAGAGGGGTTGAAGCGGTTGCGCCCGTGTCAAACGAAAATAAACAGCTCGTATACGGGAACCAAAACTGGTCATCAACCGTATATGGCACTACAAAAGAATATCTTGCGGTTAAAAACTATGAAATTTTAATAGGGAGAAATTTCACGGAAGATGATATTAAAAATTCGACAAAAACCGCAATAATAGGCTCCACCGTTTCAAC
>CAYUWO010000016.1:0-1011 GCA_964448535.1 uncultured Gammaproteobacteria bacterium
AAAGACGGCGGCGCTTCTCATTTCAAAAAAACCATAGAAGCAATAAGAGAGCTTGACGACTCAATAAAAATTGAAATTTTAACTCCCGATTTTAAGGGGGACAAAAAGGCGCTTGAAATTATTGCACAATCAAAACCCGATGTATTCAATCACAATGTTGAAACTGTTCCTTCCTTGTATAAGACTGTGCGACCTCAGGCGGATTACGGACGCTCGCTTGATGTATTGTCTTATATGAAAAGCAAGGGCATAATTACAAAAACAGGCATTATGACAGGGCTCGGAGAAACAATCGAAGAAATTTACCAAACAATAAACGATATTAAAAACGTTAATTGCGATATTTTGACGGTAGGTCAATATATCCGCCCTTCAAAAGCGCATCTTCCCGTACAAAAATATTACAGCGAAAAAGAATTTGAAGAGTTTAAAAATTATGCTCTAAAAGCTGGCATAAATGTTTGCGTTTCTTCCCCTCTCGCAAGGAGCAGCTATCTTGCGGATAAGGCTTATAAAAATACAGTTCTTAAAAAATAATGATTTTAATTTTATTTAATGTTAAAATCTATTTAAAATTGTGCCTGTAGCTTAGCAGGATAAAGCGTTGGTCTCCGAAGCCAAAGATCGTGCGTTCGAATCGCATCAGGCACGCACTTTATAAAGGATAAAAAATTGTTAAAACAATTCTCTCCCGTCATCTTGCTTACAATTTCAAATGTTTTTATGACGTATGCATGGTACGGACATTTAAAATATAAAGGAAGCGCACTTTGGACCGTAATTCTTGTAAGCTGGGGAATTGCTTTTCTTGAATACTGTTTTCAAGTGCCCGCAAACCGAATCGGGCATGAGTTTTATACCGCCGCTCAATTAAAAACAATTCAGGAAATAATAACTCTTGTTGTTTTCAGCGTATTTTCGGTTCTCTATCTTAAAGAAGAATTTCGTTGGAATTACCTTATAGGTTTCTTTTTTATAATTCTTGCGGCGTTTTTCATATTCAAAAAATGG
>CAYUWO010000016.1:1021-21833 GCA_964448535.1 uncultured Gammaproteobacteria bacterium
AATAAAAATTTTATTGCAAAATGTTTAAAAAGAAAGCCCGTTCGACACTAAACTTCTTCGTATCTTGCAAACTCTTTGGATTCTTCTTCCCAAGTTTCTCTTTCAATTTTTAGAGCATGGTTCCAAAATTTTTCAATTTTGTACGTTTCTCTCTGTTCAAAGTGCATAATGTGCACAACCACATCCCCGAAATCAAGCAGGTTCCAAGTGTTTTTGGAATCTGTTTCAACACCGTTCGGAGTTCTTAATAAGAGCTCTTTTATTTTTTCTTTTACACTGTTAGTAAGCCCTTTAACCTGCGGGGTGGAGGCTGCGCTTGCAATTACAAAATAATCGGACAACACGCTTACGTTTGAAACATTTAAAATAACAATATCTTTTGCTTTGTAATCATCCAAAATCCTTGCAACTGCACATGCCAGTTTTTTGCTTGAAATTTCTTTCATCTATATATTTCCCGTTGAGCTATTTTTATCATTATCTAAATTTTTAATATCAATGGTTTCTTCATTTTCGGTATAGTTTAAAACATTGGTGCTTTGCTCAATTTCAATGTTGACTTCTTGATCAATCATTTCAATTTCATCTTTTGAATATTCCTTTATTTTTCCGTCCTCAAGCTTGGCAGACACTTTTTGTTTTAAAAAGCAAATTGACGCAACTTTTGCCACCCCGTCAGGCGTCATTATACCGGAACCCACAGGCGGGAGCATTCTTGCGGTTTCGATATAGTTTGAATATTCATAATTTAAACAGCATAAAAGCCTCCCGCAGGCGCCCGTTATCTTGCCCGAAGCTAAGGGGATGTTTTGATCTTTAGCAAGCTTGGTTGATACAAAATCAAAATTCTTTAAAAAACTGCAGCAGCAATAGTTTTGCCCGCAAACGCCCTTGCCTTGTAAAAGGGCGGTTTCATCCCTGACGCCTATATGTCTTAAATCAATTCTGACCCTTTTAAACTCAGAGGTTAAATCTTTTAGAAGCTCTCTAAAATCCACCCTTTCGGGCGCCGTATAATAAAAAGTGATTTTTCTTCTGTCAAATGTGTATGAAGCCTTTGTAAGGTTCATTGTAAGCTTTCTTTTTGAAGCAAATTCGCGGCATTTTAAAAGCGCTTTAATTTCAAGCTCCTGCTGCTCTTTATATGTTTCCATGTCTTTATCATTCATGGTTCTGACAACGGACAACTCCTCGGGTTTATATTTTTGCCAGCATTTTAACACTTTATCATTCACGGCAATAGCCTTGTGAACCTCCTCCCCCTTTTCCGTGCGTATAATTATATATTGATTATGCGTTAAATTTATGCCCTCAGGCACCTTCAAGGGGTGAAACGTATTTTTAACTAATCTCACTGCAAACTTCATAAAATTTATTATACAATAAAACTTTTTTATATTAAAATATTTAAATGATGGAATTAAACAATTTAACATTTAAGAAAAACGACATTGAAAAGCTTCTTTTAAACCTTGATTCAAATCCGTATTCGCAAAAAAATAAAGATTTCAGATACACCCTTTCTTTAATATATGAGCTTATTGAAGAAGAGTTTTTTGACACGTACGACTCAAAGAACAATATTTTGCGCACAACGGATATAATCCTTGATACATCGGGCGCAGAAGCAAAAGTTTTTATAGCTCCGCCCTATAACTTTGATTATTACTTAAAATCCAAAGGAAGCCTTTATCGGTTAAAAACAGAATATAAAGGCGACAGAGCGGGCTATAACATTCCCCTTAATTTATTCTTTGAATATTTTACCGGCTTAAGCGAAAATGCGGAATTAACAGATGATTTAACAGATACATTCAAATTTTATTTTAATTTAACCAATTTTGTAAAAAAAACAGTTGAAAAGCTTAATTTTATCCCGACGGCGCAATTTAGAAAAGAAACTTTTTATATTGCTTATGAACCTTATTTTAAAAACCCCGATTACCTTGAATGTTACACCCGAATCGTAAATAATAGCTTTTTAGACAAAGAAACAACAAAAAAAATAATCGAAAGATATTTAAACTATCTTATATTTAACTTTTTAGGAATTAAACACTACAAATTTAAAGATCTTAAATCGGCGGTTTATTTTGTTAAATATACAACCCATAAAAGAATGTTCAAGGGGGTGGATTTAGCCTGTGATATTCAAACTTGGCTTGATGAGATGAGCCTTGGGACATACAATGTTATACCTGTTTTCAATATAGAAAAACTCAACGGCGAAAAATTCCTTATGAAAATTAAAGCCAAAAATAAGGCAACGGGCGATGTAGTAGAGCTTGACGAGCTATCTGACACCGATAAAACAATAATAGAAAAACAAATCAACTGGGCGACAAAATACATTGAAGATCTTGAAGATATTACATTAGAACTTGACTTATCGGGCGTATACAAATTAATCACTCAAATAACTTTCTATCTTGCACAAGCCGGCATGGAAGTTAACCTTCCTTTGGGCATGGATAACGTCATTATACCGAGAGCCTCAATCAATGCCAAAGTTAAACAAAACAGGCTCAGCGAAATTGAGGACTTTTTCTCTCTTAAAAACAGTTCTTCCGTTTCACTTGATCAAATTATGGATTTTTCAATTGAGGTCGCCCTCGGAAACGAAAAAATTTCTGCCGAAGAATTCAGAGAGCTTGCAAAAAACACAAACGGGCTTATTGAATACAAGGGGAAATATATCTTAATTGATAAGGAAGAAACAGAAAAGCTTTTATCCCGCCTCAAAAAGCCTAATTTTGTCATGAACAAAATGGAGCTGCTTCACCATGCGCTCTCGGGCAAGATTGACGAGTATGACTTTGATTACGACGCCGCATTTGCAAAAATAGTTTCTGATTTTACAAGGGTGGAAGAGGTCGATTTGCCCAAAACTCTTGAGGGGGTTTTGCGCCCTTATCAAAAAGTCGGGTTCAGATGGCTTTATACAAACGTTATAAAAGGCTTCGGGTGCTGCATCGCAGATGACATGGGGCTCGGTAAAACAGTGCAGGTTATAAGCCTTATATTAAAACTAAAAGAGGAAAAAAAGCTTAAAAAACCTGCCCTTGTTGTTTGCCCCACAACTCTTTTAGGGAACTGGGAAAGGGAGCTTGAAACCTTTGCGCCCTCGCTTAAAACAAAAGTCTATCATGGGTTTAACCGTGAATTTTCGATTGATTGCGACGTTATTTTAACTACCTATGCAATTTTAAGAATTGACCTTGAAGAATTTGAAAAGTATAACTGGGATATTTTAATTATTGATGAAGCTCAAAACATTAAAAACTCTAACACGAGCCAAACTCAAGCGGTTAAATCAATTAAAGCGGGAATGAAAATAGCAATGACAGGCACGCCGGTTGAAAACAGGCTGTCTGAATTATGGAGCATATTCGATTTTATCAACAAAGGATATTTAGGCACGATAACAGATTTTTCAAAGAATTATTCAATGCCCATTGAAAAATTTAAAGAAACGGCGCGCGCCCAAAAGCTAAAACAGGCTATTTCACCATTCATGCTAAGGCGTCTTAAAACTGATAAATCAATAATATCCGATTTGCCGGAAAAAATTGTATTGGATGAATTTTGCTATCTTACAAAAACTCAAGCGGCTCTGTATGAAAGAGTTTTAACTCAATCAATGACGGAAATTCAATCTACGGGGCAAGGAATAAACAGACGCGGTGCAATTTTTAAATTAATAACAAATCTGAAACAAGTTTGCAATCACCCTTACCACTTTTTAAAACACGGGGATATGAGCCCGCAGGCAAGCGGAAAAACGGAAAAATTGATGTCGGTTTTAAAAACAATCGTTTCAAACGATGAAAAGGTGCTTGTCTTTACACAGTATAAAGAAATGGGAAGTATTCTTGAAAAAATCACAAGCGAAGAGTTTGACTTTGAACCTCTCTTTTTCCATGGCTCATTAAACATTAAACAGAGAGAAGATATGATAAAAGAGTTTTCCGAAAATGATAAAAAGAAAATAATGATTTTAAGTTTAAAGGCGGGAGGCTTGGGGCTTAACCTTACAAGCGCATCAAATGTTATTCATTATGACCTTTGGTGGAACCCTGCGGTGGAAGATCAAGCAACAGACAGAACCTATCGTATCGGACAGAATAAGAACGTTATGGTACACAGATTTATAACTCTTTCTACTTTTGAAGAAAAAATAGATAAAATCATTAAAGACAAAAGAGAACTTGCCGATTCCGCCGTATATATCGGGGAAAAGATTATTACGGAATTAAGCGATGATGAGATATATGAAATTTTCTCCCTCTGCTGAAATTCTTATAAAATGTTAAATTTGTGCCATATTTTAAGAGTTTTGATAGAATAATTAAAATATGGTGAATGTTTTTTTAATAACAAAGGATGAAGAAACAAAACAAACTTTTAATTCTTTAGGGTACAACCTTAAGGTGTCCTTCGGGGATAACTTTGAAACTTTATATGATAAGATGACCGATTTTGCCCCTGATGTAGCGGTTCTTGACTCTTGCATAGAAAATTCGGACATCCTTTTAATGGGGCTCCTCGGAAAAAACATAACCGAAGGGTTTGAGGTTTTTTATTTAACGGAGCCTGATTTTAGAGAAGGGCTTGAGGATAAAAAAATAAAAATCATTTTAAAGCCGCTTAATGAAAGAATTTTAACTAACGAAATCAATTCTTCATTTGAAAATAAAGCAAGAATCAGGGGGCTTCATCTTGAAAACATGGAGTTGAAAAAAAATCTCTATCAAATTGACGCTTTTTATAATGCGAGCTCAAAATTTGCGGGAACTTTAGATAAAGAAAAACTCTATGAAGTTATGTTTGAAACATTTGAGCGGGTTTTAAGCTTTGATATGGCAATTGCCCTCGTAAACGATAATTTTGAAAAAGAAAAATTAAAATTTTATATCCACACCCTCAAAAAAACAACCGGCGAGTTAAATAATGCGCTCATAAAAAGACTTTCGCTGACTGCAAAAAACGAGGGAATGAAAGAATTAAAGCCGAACAGATACGATGTTTGCATTGTGCAAAACACAAAGCCTTCTTATAAAAATAAATTTTTTGATATATCGGTAACAGATTTTGATACGCTTTATGCGCCCGTTATAATTAAAGATAAATTTGAAGGAATAATTGAAATTTTCAGAAAAAACCCTTTCACAAAAGAAGATGTAACATGTTTCCAATCTATCGTACATCAGGTTCTGGCTCCGTTAAGAAGTGCGATTTTATACGAAGAAATTATAAATGCGAACATAAAATTAAAAAAACTTGAGAGAATAAAATCGGAATTTGTTTCCATAGTTTCTCATGAATTAAGGACTCCTCTAACCCCGATTAATAACGCTCTGAGTATTATTCTGTCCGAACAGGGCGGAAAAATCGGAGAGATAAACAAAAATTTTGCAAACATTGCAAAAAGAAACGTTTCAAGGCTGTCCGGAATTATTGAAGATTTGCTTGATTTGTCCAGAATGCAAACGGGAAAATTTTATTTTAATTTCAAAAAGACAGAAATTTATCCTTCGCTTGAGCTTGCTCTAAACACCTTTAAAAACCAAGCTCAAAACAAAAATATAGAACTTGAGCTTAAAAAAGAAGATAATCTTAAAGAGGTTTATATTGACCCGCACAGAATTGATCAAATTTTGTCAAATTTGATTACAAACGCCATTAAATTTACCCCCGAAGGGGGAAAAATTTCAATCGAAGCTTCAAGCGTGCGAAATGTTAATGTTCAAAATCTTATTTGCCCGTCTGCAAAAGAATATAAGGGGGAATATGTTAAAATCTCCGTTAAAGATACGGGAGTCGGGATTGAAGCCGGCGATATTCCGAAAATTTTTGACAAATTTTCTCAAATTGAAAACACTCTTTCGAGAAACTCCGGAGGAATCGGACTCGGGCTTACCATTACAAAACACTTTATAGATGCGCACCTTGGGGGCAGTTGGGTTGATTCGCAAAAAAACGAAGGGTCTGATTTTAATGTAATAATTCCTGTTTATTCGCCCCAAACCGCTTTTGAAGCCGAATTAAACCTGAATATTAAAAATGAATCCGAAATGGGATATTTAAAAATAATCGAAAATAATAACTTGCAAGTTTATCAAGCTCTCAAAGATTTAAACATCATCAAGCTTACAAAAGAATCAAAAGAGCTTATATACACAGAAGACGGCAAAAGAATAAACAGAGTGTTTATTCCGGGGCTTGATAAAAACGCTTTTGAATTTATGGTTTCCAAAATTGAAGACTACATAAATTCAAGCGATTCAAATTGTGATATAGTATTATCAAAGGCTTATTACAAAAAAGAAAACAGTTGATTTTATCTTTTATATGTTGGGAGCAAAAATTATGCCAAAAAAAATACTTGTAATTGACGATGAAAAAGACATAACGGAAACAATCTCTTTTATGCTTCAGGCTCAAGGGTATGAAGTTGTTGAAGGGTATGACGGCGAAGAGGGGCTTAAGCTTGCGAAGGAAGTTATGCCGGATTTAATTATATTAGATGTTATGATGCCAAAAATTAACGGTTATAAAATAGCCAGACTTTTAAAATATGATAACAAATATAAGCATATCCCGATTATTATGGTAACGGCAAGAGGGCAAGACACCGACAAATTAATCGGGGAGGAAACCGGAGCGGACGAGTATATTACAAAGCCTTTTGAATTTGAAGAAATCTTAAATGCCGTAAGTAAGCACTTGGGGGCATAATGGATTTAGTTACAAACAAAACCATTGATAAACTGAAATACGACCTTGTCAGGAACAACATAATTACTTTTGAGGACATAGAAAAGGCGCAAGAGCTTGCAAACGCTCAAAATACAAACCTTGGGCAGGTGTTAATAAATTCTTCGCTTATAACGGAAAATGAACTTTTGAAATTTTTGGAAGAAAAACTTCATATACCTTTTGTTAACCTTGACGATTATGAGATAGATAAAAAGTGCCTTCAATATATAAGCTATCAGGAAGCTTCCACTTATAAAATTCTTCCGCTGTTTCAGATTGAAGACACTTTAACAGTCATAATGGCAGACCCCCTTGACCTTTTTGCAATTGACAAAATCATTGAAAGGACGGGAAAAACTATAGAGCCCGTTTTGGGTTCTCAAAATGCGATTATAAAAAAGATTAACGAATATTATGACCTTAAGGGAAAAGTTCAGGATATTATTACAAAAAAAGAAGACAATTTTAACTGGACAGATGAGCTTCATAACGAAGATTTATCTGAAGAGCACCTTCAGGATTTATTCAGAGGAATTTTAAAACAGGCTATAAATGAAGGGGTGCATGAGTTATTTTTTGAACATTTAATGGATGAATTAACCGTTAACTTTAAAAAAAATGACGTTTCTTATTCAACAGGCTCAATCCCCTCTCTTTTGATAAGCCCGTTTATTCAAATGTTAAAATCATTATGCGCGCTTGACCCTACGATATCCGAAATTCCTCAGCTTGGGAAATTAAACTTTAATGTCAATCAAATAAGTTTAACCGCCAGTATATCTGCATTCCCCACCATAAACGGGGAAAGGATTTTATTAAAAATCTATCACCCGCCAAAAAAAATTAAAGAGCTCATAAAAGATGAAGTTACTGTGAATAAATTAAAAAATGCGCTTTTAAAACCGGGGGTTATTCTTGTTTGCGGAAGTTCACTGTCGGGAAAAACCCACCTTGTTTATTCAATATTAAACGACTTAACCCCGAATAACAAAACCGCAATGACGCTTGAGTCTATTGTAAAATACAAATTAAAAAATGTCAGACAATCGGAATTGAACGAATCCGTGGGTTTTAATCTTGATAAAGCGATGAGATATATTGAGTTTCAATCTCCGGATATTGTCTATTTTGAAGGAATTGCAACAAGAGAAGGGCTTGATTTTTTCACCTCATTAACTTTAAAAAATAAAACCCTTATAACAGAATTTCTATCGGATAATATGGATGAATTAAGAAGAAAATTTTCTCATCCCGAGTTTTCACTGTTTAAATTAGTTATAACTTGCCTTATTTTTATTCATTCAAAAGACACAATTGAATTTTTTGACAAAGAAGCACTTGTTAAATATTTGTTATAAGCCTTTTGATGAATCAGCGAACGCTTGATTTGGGAAGCCACTTATCCCTGATTTTATTTAAACTGCCGTCTGATTGCATTTCGGCAATACAGGAATCAATTTGCGCCTTTAAAGAGGCGTTCTCTTTGCCCTGTCTTAAACCGACTGCGTAATATTCTTTCGTATACCTTTTAGGCAAAATTTTATAACCCCTGTTATCCGCAATAAAACCGTATAAAAGGCTGTCATCTGCCAAAATGCCGTCTATTGAGCCTTCTTTTAATAATTGAAACGCATCTTGATAAGTTTCCGAGCCGACAGTCATAATGTCAGGAACAAGAATCCTTGCCGCTTTTTCGCCCGTTGTGCTAAGCACAACCCCGAGAGCCAACTTGGAAGATTTAAAATTTTCAATTGAGTTAATTTTTGAATTGTTCTTCACCATAAGGGCTTGACCTGTTTCAAAATACGGAATTGAAAAATCAATGATATCTTTTCTTCGCCGGTTAATGCTTAATGTCGAAACAATGATATCAACCTTTTCAACATTTAGTGCGCCAATTCTTTGATAAGGTTTTAGGGGCACAAACTGAATGTGTTTGGGGTTGTCAGATAAAAATATTCTTTTTGCAATGTTTTTTGCAATATCCACGTCAAAACCGGCTAACTCATTGTTTTGAAGGAAACAAAACGGTTTAGAATCTATTTTAGTGCCGACGATAATTTTTCCTCTATTTTTAATGGCAGTTAAGGTTTCAACTTTCTGCCCGTTGGGATAACGACCCGTTAAATCTGCATTTTGAGAAGCTTCTTTGCCGCAGCCCGTAAGAAAAAAGAGGAGGAAAAAAAATAAAAGGCTTAACTTTTTCATAAGTTTATCGTATCATAGAATTTATGAAAAGAAAAGTTTTAAAGATAACCCTGTTTAGAATGTTTTGGATTGCAATAGGAACACTGATTGCTGCGTTTTCTCTTGAATGCGTTTTGATACCAAATGAAATAGTTGACGGCGGGGTGGTCGGCGTTTCCATTATGGCAAGCTATTTAACAAAATATCCCCTTGGTTTATTTTTGATTGTGCTTAATCTTCCCTTTGTAATAGCAGCATTTCAAAAATTCGGCAAAATGTTTGTCTTTCTTATGCTATATGGAGTTATTATGCTTTCCGTTTATTCGGAATGTTTTCATCATATAAAATACATTATGACTTATGACACACTTCTTGCTTCAATTTTCGGAGGGATAATCTTAGGAACCGGAGTAGGGCTTGTTTTAAAAAGCAACGCTTCTCTTGACGGCACAGAAATTATGGCAATAAACCTTGCAAAAAAATATCCTTTTTCAGTCGGCGAGATAATAATGTTTTTTAACATCTTTATCTTCACTTTGGCAGGTTTTATCTATGGCGCCGACAAAGCTATGTATTCAACTATTACATACTTCATTGCATACAGGCTGATTGATATTGTTCTTCAAGGTTTAAACGAGGCAAAATCCGTTTTTATCATAAGCGCAAAATATGAAGAAATCGGAAAAGAAATTATGAAAAACCTTGATAAAAGCGTTACCTATGTAAACGCCGAAGGGGGATATTCGGGCACAAAATCAAAAATGATTTATTGCGTAATCACAAAAATTGAAATCCAAAAAACAAAAGATATAATTAACTCAATTGACCCCGCCGCTTTTATCGCAATAGAAAATGTCTATGATGTCGAAGGGAAAAGATACAGAAAAAATTAATAAATTGTTAAATTTGTCTGATTTTTAACTTTTTGGCATTAAGATAAGATTATGAAATATAAAGATTATTATGAAATATTGGGCGTAAAAAAAGATTCAAGCGAAGCCGAAATTAAATCAGCTTACAGAAAGCTTGCAAGAAAATATCACCCTGACGTCAACAAAGAAAAAGGGGCGGAAGAAAAATTCAAAGATATAAATGAAGCTTACGAAGTGCTGGGAGATAAAGAAAAACGTCAAAGATACGACAGCCTCGGTTCTTCATGGCAAGGGGGGGCGGATTTTACCCCTCCGCCCAATTTTGGCGATTTTGATTTTTCTCAATTTTCAACTTCTTCTCGCGGAGGCTTTGGCGGATTTTCAGACTTTTTCTCCGCAATATTCGGAGATTTAGCTTCAAAACAAGCTCAGGGCGGATATTCAAAAGTGTTTACAGGAGGGTTTGGACCTGATATGTCAGGTTTCACAAGGGAAGAACCCGAAAAGCCCCGCGCAAAAAAAGCAGAAAATCTTGATATAACGCAAAACATAATCCTAAATATTAACGATATATTTGTCGCAGGCACAAAAAGCATTACAATAAATGATTTCAGAAAATGCCCCTATTGCGGGGGGAACCCAAAAGTTTTCTGTTCTCACTGTTCAGGTTCCGGAATTGAAAAAATTTCAAAACATTTAACCGTAAATATTCCAAAATTCTGCAAAGAAGGACAAAAAATCCGCCTTAAAGGAGAAGGCAAACAAGATTCAAGAGGGAACAAGGGCGATCTTTATCTTGTTGTTAAAATTGAAGATCCAAACTATTTAACAGACGGCTCAGACCTTACGAAAGAAATCGAAATAAGCCCCTCAAAAGCGGTTTTAGGCGGGAAAAAAGAGGTTGTAACTCCTCATGGCAATTTTAATATAACCATCCCTCAAAAATCTTCTTCAGGGCTTATGTTAAGAATGAAAGGGCTCGGGCTTCCCAAAAAAGAAGGGGGATTTGGGAACTTGAACCTCAAATTAAAAATTGTGATACCAAAAAATTTATCCGATGAAGAATTAAAATTGTATAAAAAACTTGCGGATTTAGAAAAATAAAGCTTGTGTTAAACATTAAATTAAGTTGCATTATATAATGCAACTTAATTTTTAGCCGACTTTTTTAAAACATACGGTTGAATAAGCGGGAAGGTTAATTTCTTTGTTAGAGCTGCCGTCCCCTTCGATAACTTTTTCGTTCATACATCTTGAAGAACCGCAATATTTTTTATCATCCGTGTTTAAAACTTCAACCCACTTACCTTTTGGGAATTTTATTCCGTATTGATTTCCCTTGTCTTTCCTGTAGCTTTCATCTTTAAAATTACTTATGACAAAAATCTCATTTTCGCCATCTTTGGAACAAAACGCAGCAACCCCGGAAAGCGGGTGGTCAACTATTGTTTCAGGCTTAATATACCCTTTAGACAAAGCGGGGTTTTCATCATTTAGTTTGTTTAAATCTTTCGTTAGGTTTTCAAAACCCTTCATATAGGCTTTTCCGTTTTCAGAGTATTGAATTTTTCCCATTGTGGATTCTTTAAGAGCAGATTCTGCAGGCTTATAGCCCTTTTCTGTATACAAATAATCTTCATTTGGTATGGATTCAAACTTTCTAAAAAACCTAAATGGAGTTAAATCGGCGCTTTCATCCCCCTGAAACACCATTTTTGCTCCGGGGACACCGTTTGTGAAGCCTGTCGCCGTTTTAAACTGTGAGAAAGATTTATTAAAAGCTTTTTCAATGTCCTCATAAGTTATTTCGGCATCAGGGGAAATGCCCATGGGAATTAAGACTTCATCTTTTAACTTTTGTCTTAAAGTCCTCCCTTGAGAATACGGAGTATCGGGAGAAACTTTGTATTTGTCAAGCTCGCCTGTTTGATATTTTGTTGCAATTTTTTCCCCGACAAGCTGAGCCTTTTGACACCTTACTATAAATTCCGCTTCCGGCAGGCTTTTTTGCTTCGTTTGAGCATACTTTTGAATTCTTGCTTTGTCATCCTCATCAAAAATAATATTTTCATTGAGGTTTAATTTGGGAACCATTACTTTTGATATTTTCCTCGTTCCTTCATGGTTTCCGATTTCATCATGGCTCATTACATATTTGACTGAATCCTGCGCATTTAAAGCCGCATTTATAAGGCTTGAAGTATCCGGATTATAAAAAGCTTCATCAAGTTTATGGAAGAAATTAAAATCCCACTCGGAATCCATGCCGAGCCTTGATAAGTTGGTGTCGCCTTTTATAATTTTTTTAATAGCTGCAGCATGCTCATCTTGTGTTTTATTTTCTCCGTAATCATCTCCTAAAAGTTTGCTTGTTACTCTTTTATCATGAACTTCGTTATTATCATCCCAGCGGTTCCCTTTACCATCGACAGCAACGCCCGTTCTTGAATCTTCAGCTATTAGATAACAATCCGGACAGTGATAGTTTAATTCTGCGGCAAGTTGTTTCAGGGTGTAATCCGAATCCATATACTTTGTCATATCAAGACGAAGTCCGTCCACATGGTAATTTTCAACCCAGTTCATCATGGCATTAATCATAAAGTCGCGCACATATTCGCTGTTTTGCCCTTCATAATTAACGGCGTCCCCAAAATCGTTAGGGCCTTTGACATAAGGTCCGGTTTTGCCAAGCTGGTTGCCGTCGGGGCCAAAATGGTTCGGAATAACGTCAAATACAACATTTAAGCCTTCTTTATGAGCTTCATCCACAAGAGATTTTAATTTGTCGGGACCTCCGAGGTATGCGCTCGGAGCAAGCTTGTCCACCCCGTCATATCCCCAATTAAAGCTAAATGTATTTTCCACATGCATGACTTCAACCGTGTTAAAGCCGAGCTCTTTTATTTTTTTAAGCTGTTTTATTGCGCCTTCATAGCTTCTATCGTCGTTAATTGTGTCGGGCGAAAGGGCATAAATTCTGGAATCTCTAACGGTTTTGCCGTTTTTTCCTTCCCTTGTTATTCGGTTAGGGTTTTCCTGCCAGACTTTATCGTTTTTCCAATTAAATTTTGAGTGGTCATAGACGGTTGAAGCGCCGTTTATTTCATCCTGCTTAAAGGCGTAAGGGTCTTTTACGGTTATGATTTGACTGTCAGATTTTTCAATTACAAAATTGTATTTATATCCGTCTTTTAAGATGCCTTTTTCAATTCCCGTTTTTTCAAAAACGCCCCCGCCCTTGTTTTCAAGCTCAATTTCGACTCCCTTATCCGAATTATCGGCGTCATAAACTAATGCGGAAACCTTTTTAGCGTCCGGAAATGTAAATATTTTAAAGCTTCCTTCTCCAGTTTCGGGGTTGATTCTTGCGCCCCAGCTTCTGTGTTCTTCTATTCTTCTTCCGAAAGAAACAGGTTTATAACAGACATTGGAAAGCTCCATGCCTGAATTTATAGTATTGTCAGCCTTATTTGAAGTGCTTTTTTCAGGCAGATTCAATTTATTGTTAACAGGCGCAAAAGCGATTTTAGCAATTTTCATAAAGGCGCAGCTTCCCCAACACTATGATATATTATATAAAACAGTAAAAAAAATAAAATTGCCCGCCCTAAGGAAAAATTATTCGCGCCTTTTAATAACCCGCCACTTAGGAACATCGGAATGGTAAAATTTTAAAATCAACATGTCGCCCGCTTCAATTTTAACATCCGCCCCCTTTTCCATAAAAACAAAAGGAGAATTTTCATATACGTTATTAAAAGCGGTGCCAATTCTTGACTTGTCCTCATCGGGAACAATTAAGCCTTTGGAAAAATAGAAAAACTGCCCAAGCCCTTTTACAAAGTGGCTTCCAACGGAAAGCCCCGCGTCAAACCCCATTTTTACAAAATTCTTTTTGGAATATCCGACCACTTGGGCTTCTAAATTGTCGTCTTCAATTAATTGAACAGTGCCGTCAGGATTTTCGAACGAAACAGGATGAACCACAATATATGCGTTCCTTTTCCCCCTTTTAGCGTCAACCGTTTTTACTATTTTACAGTTTAAAACAATATCTTTATTTAAAATAAAACCGTTATCAAACTCGGTGCCTTCAAGGACTTTTGCTCTAAAATCCGCCTCGGTTTTCTCTGTCGTATATTCGGACATACTCTCGACAAGGACATTTTTAGCACAAACAAAACCCATTGTTAAAAACAAAACTAAAATTGTAAGCAATTTCTTCATAAAGGAATTTTATCATAGAATATTTAAAAAAAACACCTGCCGGAGAAATTTTAAAAAATGTTACAAAACAGAAAGTAAAATTCTTCCCGCAATTAATATTCAATAAAACTTGCAAAGTCTAAAAAAATAAGCTTTTGCGCTAAACATCCGAAATGTTTATAAAATGATTTCGCCTTGCCTTAATACAGAGGGTTTGTTATCTGTACACAAAACAACAGTGGACGCAATTTTACTTACAGGGGAATTATTTTTGAAATTAACAATTTTAATTTTATCCCCGAATTTTTTAACCGCTTCGCTATAATTTTCAACGGGGGGCTCCCCCGAAAGGTTCAAGGAGGTTGTTGCCAAAACTCCGCCTTCAACATTTTTTGTCAATTCCATAAAGCCTTTATGGTTTGGAATCCTTATGCCGACCGTGTCTTGCCCTGATGTAACAAAAGAAGGGCAAAGGGGGGATTTTTGAAATATTAAAGTAAGCCCGCCCGGAAAATATTTCTTAATCAATTCTTTGGCATAAGGGGGAATTGAATAAATATAAGGCTCAAGAAGCTTAATATTTCGGCTCATTAAAATCAGAGGTTTTGCTTTTTCTCTTTTTTTAAATTCATAAATTTTTTTCACGGCAAATTCATCTAAAGGATGACATCCCATTCCCCATACGGTATCTGTTTCAAAGCCGAAAACTTCTCCTTTCATCGGACATTTTCCTTTTTGAACTTATTTTTTATTTTATAAATTATATCTTCTATATAATCAACCTTGAAAATGTGCGACAGCCCCAAATAAACAAGGCTCATTGTAAATATGACAAAAGACAACTTGATAACGCCCGTTATAAAGTTCCATTCAAAAATATCCGAATAAACTTTTGACGCCATAAACCCGAGCGAGCCGGAAACAAGAGCAATGACAAATATTTTTGCGCAATTTACAATCAGATTTTTATACCCCAATGAAATTTTCTTTCGAAGCATAAAGGTGAGCATGGTTGCGTTAAACAAAGTAACAAGAGTTGTTGAAAGGGCAATCCCCCTTATACCCATAGGGGTAACCAAAAGAAAGTTTAAAATAAGTTTTAAAAATATACACCCTATTGCTATTAAAAATGGGTTTTTAGAGTCGCCAAACGAATAAAAAAGCCTTGTTGCGCTATCCCTTACAACGTATGGGATAATTGAAAGGGTTACAAAAAATAAAAGATCCGAAACAAGAAGGGTTGCATTTGAATCAAACGCCCCCCTTTGGAGAGCAAGCCTTATTGCGTCGGTTCTTACAACGAAAATACATATCATCAAAAATGTGCCCGCATAAATCAAACTGCCAAGCCCTTTTTTATAATAATATCTTATCCCCTCGATGTCTTTATCCGCTACAAGCCTTGAAAATAAAGGAAACAAAGGGACAAGGATTGCGGTCAAAAGCATGCCTGCGGGAAATTGAAAAATCCTGTTTGCATAGCTGAACGCAGTCCACGCACCTTCTTTTAAGGCAGAAGAAAAGAACATGTCAACATAAATCCCGAGCTGCCCTATCGTAGAGCTTAAAAAAGCCGGAAACAAAAGCTCTAAAATTTCGTTAAATTTTTTATTTTTAAAAAAATCAAACGAAAAGCTAAATCCGTATCCGATTTTTCTGATTGAAGGAACTTGAAGAAAAAACTGCATAAGGGCACCCGCCAAAGTTCCGAGCGCAAGATAAAAACCCGTGTTGTCCCCTTTTGTAACAAGGAGGACAATGATTATCCCAAAGGAAAGCATTGACGGGGAAATATTAGGCAGCAAAAACCTTTTATATGTAACAAGAATTCCGTAATAAAGCCCTATAACCGCCCCGATTAAAATAATGGGGGACATTATTTTTAAAAGCTCTGAAGCATAACCGAGCAGCTCTGCATTTTCGCCGTTTATAATAAGCCTCATGACGGCTTCGGGAAAAAAGAAACATATAAGCGCAAGAGCGGAAAATAAAATAACGGAAAATGTTTCAAATGTGTTAAAAAGTTTTTTTATGCTGTTTTCGGGTTTCGTTGAAAAATCGGAAACTAACTTTGAAAAAACGGCGACGGTTGCGCTGTGAAAAGGACCGCCGACCCCGCCCAATATAACCAGCACAAGTGCGGGAATTTGATAAGCGTAATAGTATGCATCTGACACAACGCTTGTGCCGTAATAGTTAGCAACCACAACATCTCTTAAAAACCCCGCTATTTTAGACAGAAGAATAATAACGGCAATCCAGCTTGCCGCTTTAAAAAGCCCTGCTCCGTTCGCTTTATTGCCGCCTGCTTCCATCCGATTCCTCCAAAGTTACATAAAATCTGACTGTTTTTTTCTTGTCTTTTTCGCTTAACGGCTTAAACACAATAGTGTTTTGACCGTTCTTTAAAAATTTTGTTATGTCGGTTTTCAGATTTTTTTTCCTAAAAGCTGTCATATCAGGGCTGAAACTCGCCCCGTTTATTTCAAAATTAAGGGATGAAACCCTGTTGTTATCTTCAATTACAAGATAACAATTATTAACTTTTGAATTGTCTAAAATATCATTTAATTCGCGCCTTAGAGGGCTTTTTGAAGGGTTATTATAATTTCCCCCCCTGTTTTTCTTTGACGAATAGAAAAATTTTTGAGTGTAATTTATACCGAGATTGTTATACGAAACCGTTTTTGGAATGGTTCCCAAAGTAATTCCCGTGTAATAATGTTTTAAAATCCCTTCAAAATCGACCCCGTAACTTGCAAGATAACCCGCCCCATACTGGCTCATTCCGACCCCATGCCCGAAACCAGCACCAACCAGCTTAAATTCAAAAGGTAATTTTTTGCCCAATCTTGTTCGATAAATTCTTTTTGACCCGCTCGGGGTTTCGGTTTCCTTCTCGGGCTCTTTTTTAAATAAGGCGCCGTGTTTTGAATCTTCTTTTTCATCTTTATAGTTTTTTACTACGCCAAAATTAGCAGAATACAAAAACGAACCGTTCTTTTTGAAAAGTTTCCTTATCGGAAGCTCTTTTTTAACCGTGTAATCTCCGGATACCGCTTTAATTTGAATTTCAAGCGCTTTATAAGAGGCGCCTCTTTTCAAAACTTTTATGTCCTCAAGCCCGTATAATTCATCATTTGGAGAAAACGCCGGAAAAACATTTCCCGCCTTTGATTGTTCCCTTAAGGTTCCTGATAAAATTTCTTCAAGTTCAAACCGGTTGAACGTCTGTTCCCATTTTCCCCTTGGCGAGTTCATATCAAAAGAAGGAAGCGGATTTTCAAAATATTGGAGTATCTCGTCTTCGGTTTTAGTGCCGTGCATATTATAGTTGTCTTTTACGGATTTCAAATAAGGCTTATCTTCAACAAAGTTTCCGAACGTGTTTATATAATCTTCGGTTATCCCCGATGCAGTCGATGAATAAAGAGTTAAGATAATATCTCCGCCGTATAGAGCGTATATACCCTCCGTTTCGTCTACCGCCCTGTCAGACAGAGCCGTTTGCCCGTTTGCGCCATAATAAACTTGGCATGCCGTGGAATCGCATACATCGTAATTCTTATAAGCGTTATTTGAACGGTTTGCATAGTTTCTTGCTGCGACAGACTGCGCTTTTAGGGCTTCAAAACCAAAGCTTACGGGCATTTCATTCGGCACAACTCCTTTAAGATAACTTTGCATATCAAGCACGTTAACTATATTAAAAGCGTTAGGGTTAACCGTTTTTAATTCGAACATACCTCTGTAATAAGCGGGGCTGCCCTTTCTTACAAGATTTTTTATTCCGATTTTATTGTCGGACGTTAAAACAATCGGGCCTTTTGCCTTTTCTATAAGAGTTTTCCCTTCAACCATGACATTATAAAGCCCGTTTGATATATTAACCTCAACAGGCACTCCGAAGGGTATTTTAGCGGGGTTATTCCCATTTGACATGTCAATTACGTTAAGAACCCCGTCAGATATAAAAACGGCGCTTTTATGCTCCCAGCCGGAAAAAGATGTGTTTGAAATACCGACTCTAACCGTTAATTTTTCTTCAACGGCAAACGCACAACCTGAGAGCAAAACTAAAAATATAAAAAAACTCCGTAATATTTTTTTCATAGGTTCAATTTTAATACAAAAGTAACAAAAAATGCCAATTTTACCCTAAAATTTAAAATCGTACAAAACAAATGGTAAAAAAGATGTAAATTAAGAGAATTTATTGAAAACCTCTTTAAAATATTTTATTATTGAGCGCAGAATGAATATTAAATTGAAATCAATCCCCTACATATTTCTTCTTCCCGCATTCATCATGCTGTGGGTGTTTTTCTTTCTGCCGTTTTTTCAAACCGTTACAATGAGCTTTTATGATTATTCAAAAGACTTTTATAACCCCGAATATTGCGGCTTTTTAAATTATACAAATATTTTATCCTCTAAAGTCTTTATAAAATCGGTTTTTAATACATTTTGGTTCTTAATTTTATGCGTTCCTTTTCTTGTTATTTTTCCGCTTTTTACGGCAATTTTAATTGACCAAAAAATTAAATTTACAAATCTTTACAAATTGATTATATACATCCCCGTTGTTGTTTCAATTGTTGTGGTTGCAATTGCATTTAAATGGCTCTATCAGCCGGACGGGCTTTTAAATTATATGCTTGGCTTTTTCAATATAAAACCGATCGCATGGCTTTCAAACCCGAAAGTTGCAATGGTGAGCGTTGCTATGGTAACGATTTTTAAAGGAATCGGATATTATATGATGATATATCTTGCCGCACTTATGAGCGTTCCAAAAGAGCTTTACGAGGCAGCGGAAATTGACGGAGCAAATTTTTTTAAAAAACACCTGACCGTTACTGTTCCGCATCTTATGCCCGTCATTGCGCTTGTTTCGACAATAAGCGCAATATCGGCGCTTAAAGTTTTTGCAGAAATTTATGTCATGACAAAAGGGGGCCCCTTAGATTCAACCAAAACTATTGTTTATTATATATATGAAAAAGCATTTGAAGGGCTTGATTTGGGAATAGCATGCTCTGCATGCGTTGTTTTGCTTGTTCTTGTCATGACATTCTCAATTATTAACATTTTATTTTTTGAAAAGGATAAATACGGACTATGAAGCATGTCAAAGGTATTTTAATACATTCAATCCTGATTTTAATCTGCATATTTTGCATGCTCCCCTTCCTTTGGCTTGTTTCAACTGCGCTAAAAGGGGGAGGCGAGAACATTTTTCAGTATCCGCCCGTATTAATTCCAAAATTTCCGACAATGGAAAACTTTACAAAAGTTTTAAAACTGGTGCCGATTATAAAATATGCCTTAAACAGCTTTATCGTTGCGTTTTTTACCGTGGTTTTAAATCTTATTTTTTCATGCCTTGCCGCATACCCGCTTGCAAGAATGAATTTCAGAGGTAAAAACGCCGCATTTTTCCTTATTCTCGTTACTTTGACAGTTCCCTTTCAGGCAATCATGCTTCCCGTATATATAATAATTCTTAAAATGAATTTGGTTGATACCGTATCGGATTTCGGAGGATATTTGGGCATGATTTTGCCGTTTTGCACAAATGCGTTCGGCATTTTCCTTATGCGGCAGGCTTTTTTGACGATTCCGAAAGAAATTGAAGAAAGCGCATTTTTAGACGGCTGCAACTCTTTTCAAGTTTTTTATAAAATTCTCATTCCTCTTGTCATGCCCTCTGTTTCAGTGCTTGCAATATTTACTTTTGTGGGGAGCTGGGGAGAATTTTTATGGCCGAGCATAATATTAACAAAACAGAGCTTGTTTACTCTTCCTGTCGGCATTAACGAGCTTCAGGGGGCATTTAGCGCAGATTACAGGCTTGTCGCAGCGGGTGCTGTGGTTTCAATTATCCCCATAATATTATTTTTTCTTGCACTGCAAAAATATTTTATCAAAGGGGGCGCCGAGGGGGCTGTTAAGGGTTAAAGGCTCAATCAAGACAAGCTTTTTATTAAGATTAACGTTAAATATTTTAAACTGCAAAACTTTAAAAAATAATTCTAAAGTATTAATACTCACGGGCGATAAAAAGCCCATGGGGGTGAGCTATCATAAGAGTGTGAGCCGGTGGAACCACTGTTATCCAATTCGGGGTTGCGATTTAAAAATTTGAACAGGTTAAATGATTTCGTCGGTTCACACCATTTAAAAGAAGTTTCTTAACAGAAACTTCTTTTTTTGCTTGATTGGTTATTATGTGGTAAAATGTTTCCGACTTGATTTTAAAAAAGAGGAATCATGACTATTTTTAGACCCAAATTACCTAAAGAAAGAATTATACTGGCGCTTGATGTGGATACATTATCCGAAGCGCAGGAGCTTGTTTTAGAACTAAAAGATTATGTCGGCTGTTTTAAAATCGGGCTTCAACTTCAATACTGCGCTTTTGAAGTCAGCGACATGATAAAAAATTACGGCTCTAAAGTCTTTTTTGACATGAAATTCCATGACATTCCAAACACTGTGGCGCGCGCCGGAGCTAATCTTGTTAAAAACGGAATAGATTTTTTTGATGTTCATATTAAAGGCGGGTCAAAAATGATGAGCACTACGGTTAAACTTGCAAAAGAAACCGCAAAGAAATATAATAAACCGGAGCCTGTTATTTTGGGCGTTACATTACTTTCAAGTTTCGGGCAAAGAACATTGACACAAGAGTTAAATGTAAACATGAGCATAGACGAATACGTTTCAAGGCTAGCCGGAACTGCCCGCGATTCGGGATTAAACGGCGTTGTTGCATCTGCGCT